>CANQNU010000033.1 GCA_947625295.1 uncultured Clostridia bacterium
TTGATCTATTCTTCTTTCATAACTTTCAAATGTTACTGCCATTTTTATTCCTCCTTCATCATATTTTATTGTTTTCTTGGATCAATTTTCTTAACTGCTTCGTTAAATCTTCCATAAGTTCCTGAAGCTTTTTCAATTGCTTCTGTTGGTTCAATTCCTTTTTTGATGTTATCCATCATTTTTCCTAAATGAACATATTTGTAACCTATTATTTGGTCATCTTTGTCTAAACCTAATTCTACTATGTATCCTTCTGCTAGATTTAAATATCTAGGTCCTTTTAATGTGCTTGAATAAATTGTTCCAACTTGGCTTGTATGTCCTTTTCCTAAATCTTCAAGTCCTGCTCCTACTGGAAGTCCTCCTTCTGAGAAAGCTGTTTGCGTTCTTCCATATACTATTTGTAAGAATAATTCTCTCATAGCAGTATTTATAGCATCACATACTAAGTCTGTATTTAATGCTTCTAATATTGTTTTTCCTGTTAATATTTCTCCTGCCATTGCTGCTGAATGTGTCATTCCTGAACATCCTATTGTTTCTACTAATGCTTCTTGAATAACTCCTTCTTTTACATTTAATGTTAATTTACATGCTCCTTGTTGTGGTGCACACCAACCAATACCATGTGTTAATCCAGAGATATCTTTTATTTCTTTTGCTTTTACCCATTTACCTTCTTCTGGAATTGGTGCTGGTCCATGGTTTACTCCCTTTTTTACTTGACACATTCCTTCTAATTCTTTTGAATAAATCATTTTCATTGCTCCTTTCAATTCTTTGTTTTTTATTATATTTATTTAGGTAGACTACCTAAAATTAATACCTTTTTCATAAAAATTCTTAAATATATTTTTATTTAATTTATAAAATATATAAGTTTTATATTTTTTATTATACAAAAAAATTTGCGACATGTTGTTTTTCTAAAAGTTTGAATATTATTTAATCATGTCGCTTTTGTTTTCTTTTTATATATTTTTCTTTTGTTCTCTATATTGCTTTATTTTTCTTATTTCCTCTTGAGATAATAATATTTGGTTTTTGCTTGTAATTTTATTAATTTCTTCAAAAATATTATCTTTTTGATTATTTCTTTGATTTCTATTTTTTAATTGTATGTCCTCTTTCGTTGTTTCAACTAATTGTTCTGTATGATAATTTATATTGTTTCCAACATCTTTTACATAAATGCCAAATTCATAAATTTCTTTTCTACTCATATACCTTGTTCCTAGTGTATATCTTTTAAGTATTTCTTTCTCATCTTTACTTACTTGTTGTGGTCCTATTTCTAAATATTTATATCTCCATATAATATGTCTTTCATAACTTGTAAAATCACTATTTTTTAAGTCTTCATAATCATACTCTACGCGAAATCTAGCATTTTGTATAATAATTGTAATATTACTCCATAATTCTTGTTTTGTATTTTTAAATTCTTCACGTAGTTCTTTTATCTTGTCATATAATAGTTCTACAAGTTTTAGATATTCGTTTTCGTCTAAATTAAACTTGTTCGGAATTTCATACACATTAATTGGCTTTTTCTTTAATACACCTTTTGGAACATAGTAAAAGAAAAGTTCCCCTGTTTTTACATTGTTCGGCATATCTATTATAGAACTATATAAATAAAATTTATCCCATTTTTCTGGTATCATATAATAAATTTTTTTCTGTATATCTTCATATATTTCTTTTATCTTTTTGGTATGATTTAACATCTTTTTTATTCCTTATCTAATAAACTTTCTCCTGTCATTTCTTTTGGTTTTTCTAAATTCATTAAGTCAAGCATTGTTGGTGCTAAATCAGCTAGTTTTCCACCTGTTTTTAATTTTAAACCTTTATTACTTGTAACTAATATTAGTGGTACAGGATTTGTAGTGTGAGCAGTATGTGGCTCTCCTGTACTATAATCTATCATTTGTTCTGCATTACCATGGTCAGCTGTAATTAGCATATTACCATCTTTGCTCTCTACTACTTCTACTACTTTTCCTACGCATTCGTCAACTGCTTCTACCGCTTTTATTGCAGCTTCTAGACTTCCTGTATGCCCTACCATGTCTGTATTTGCATAATTTAATATAATTGCATCATATTTATCTGATTTTATTGCTTCTATTACTTTTTCTGTTACTTCATATGCACTCATCTCTGGTTTCATGTCATATGTTTCTACTTTTGGAGATGGTACTAAAATTCTGTCTTCTCCTTCATATTGTTTTTCTTCTCCTCCATTAAAGAAAAATGTTACATGTGCATATTTTTCTGTTTCTGCTATACGTAATTGTGTATATCCATTTTTACTAATATATTCTCCAAATGTGTTTTCTATTGGCTCTTTTTTAAAAGCAATATGAACATTTGGCATTGTTTCATCATAACTTGTGAAACATACATAATATAAATTCAAATCTTTTTTTGTTTCAAATCCATCAAATTTTGGATCTACTAATGCTCTTGTTATTTCTCTTGCTCTATCAGGTCTAAAGTTAAAGAATATAACAGAATCGTTTTTTCCAATTGTTGCAATTGGTTCTTCTCCATTACATATTAATGTTGGTTCTACAAATTCATCAAATACTTCCTTTTGATAAGAGTCTTCTATCGCTTTTACAGCACTTCCAGATTTATTTCCTTCTCCTTTTACTAATGCATCATAACATTTTTGAACTCTTTCCCATCTTTTATCTCTGTCCATTGCGTAAAATCTTCCTGATAAACTTGCTATTTTTCCAATTTGTTTTTCATCCATTTTTTCTTGTAATTTTATAATATAACTTTCTGCTGAAGCTGGTGGTGTATCTCTTCCGTCTAAAAAGCAATGCACATAAACATCTTCAAAATCTCTTCTTTTTGCCATTTCTAATAATCCATATAAGTGACGATCGTGGCTATGAACTCCGCCATCTGATACTAAACCTAGTATGTGTAATTTTGAATGATTCTTTTTACAATTTTCAATTGCTGCTATAAATTCTGGATTTGTAAAAAAATCTCCATCTTCTATTGATTTTGTAATTCTAGTTAATTCTTGATAAACAATTCTTCCTGCTCCAATATTAGTATGACCTACTTCTGAATTTCCCATTTGTCCTTCTGGTAATCCTACTGCTAATCCGCTTGTATTTATATCTACATTAGAATACTTTTTCATTAGTTTATCAATATTAGGGGTATTGGCAAGTTTTATTGCATTTCCATCTTTGTTTGTATTGTCTCCAAAACCATCTAATATCATTAGCATTGTTAATTTGTCTTTCATTTTTTTACCATCCTTTTCTATTTATCTTTACTTTAGTAGATAAGTCTTTTCTTTTTATTATATGTCTATATTTATTTATTATAATTTACAATGTTACTAAATTCTTCCGCATTTAAACTAGCTCCTCCAACTAATCCTCCATCGATATCTGACATTTCAAACAATTCCTTTGCGTTAGAACTTTTTACACTTCCACCATACTGTATTATAACCTTATTTGCTACATTTTGTCCATAGATTTTACAAATTTCGTTTCTAATTTCTTTAATTGAGTTATTTGCATCTTCACTTGTTGCTGTCTTTCCAGTTCCTATTGCCCAAATTGGTTCATATGCAATAATAGTATTTTCTACCTGTTCTTCTGTTAGCCCTTCTAATGCTAATCTAGTTTGTTTTGTAATAACTTCCGTTGTTTTATCTTTTTCTCTTTCTTCTAAAGTTTCACCTACACATACAATTGGTTTTAAATCATATTTAAAAGCTGCTTTTATTTTTTTATTTACTGTTTCATCTGTTTCATTAAAGTATTGTCTTCTTTCTGAGTGTCCAATAATTACATATTCTACGTTAATTGATTTTAGCATTTCTCCTGAAACTTCTCCTGTATATGCTCCTTTTTCTTCAAAATGCATATTTTGTGCACCTATTTTTATATTTGTATTTTGTGCTGTTAAAAGACTATAAAACAAATCTGTATATGGCACACATAAAATCACTTCATTTTCTGTATCTTTCACTAATGGTGTTAATTCTTCAATAAATTTTATTGCTTCATTTGGAAGCATGTTCATTTTCCAGTTTCCTGCAATTACTTTTTTTCTCATATTCCATTTCTCCTTCATCCTTTATTTTGACAAACTTGTGAGATACTTTTTACCTATCTTCAGTGAATCATCTGCCTCCCATTCCGGCCACCGGCCTCCACCGGCCTCCGCCTCCTCCTGAGAAGCCTCCGCCACCGCCGCCACCACTTGAGCTTGCGTGTGCTGCAATTTCTGAAAGTGAAGTTTTATATGCTTTTTCTACGTTATTACTGATAATAGATATTGAACTTCCATAATTATAGGTTGTTTCATGATAATAAGGATTTAATACATAATTAATTACTGGATATTTTTCCTTCATTTGTTCATCATCCCAATTTTCTATAATGAATACTTCTGGATATGCTGCTTTCATTTGTTCTATTACTCTATCTGATATTCCAAATGCTGTTGCATAGACTAGGTATTTTTCCCAAATACCTAAATCAAAAACATCCCTTTCTTTCATTAAAGAATAATTTTTCATATAATTAGCCAGTGCTTTCCATTTTGCCTTTTCATCACTACCTTGTTGTGTTAATACGGCTATTTTATCTTTACATTGTTCTTTTAATTTCCAATTATATACCTTCAATACTATAAGTGGTGTTATTCCTAATATTAATTTTAGAAGTCCACTTTGCACTGTTATTCCAAAACTTGAAATCATATTAATTTTATATATTGGAATGAATAATAAAAAATATATAATAAGAACTGCTATATATAAATATTTTGCTATTGTAATATTTATTGAAGTGTTTTTACATTTTTGATATAATTTTTCTTCTGCTTTATCGATTAATCCTAATTTATATAAATTGTTTCTAGCAAAATTAACAACATTATTAATGTAAGTAGAATAATTGTTATAATGTTTTTTTGCATACTTATTTAGTTCACCTATTTCAAATTCACTATCATTTTTACTTACATCTTTTAACATTTTATAAATTTGATTTTCATCATCTTTTAGTGCTTCTTCGTTTTCTAATACTGTAACATATACTTTTTTCTCTTCATCTATTCTCAATGAGATTTTTTTCTTTAAGCATAAATTTAATATGCTCGCTGAAACAGCGCTTTGTTGTACTGCTTCAGCATTTAATCTTGTTTTCGAAAAGTTATATAGATATATAGCTTCAGCTGGCGTTGCATCTTTTCTTGGAATCTCTCTAAAATATTCTAAATCTAATTGTTGAATTCCATCATTTTCTTTTTGATTTATTTTATATATCTTTCGTATTTTTATAACAATAATAATGCATATAATTAAATAAATGCATATCATAACTGCAAACCATACTTTAGCATTTTTAGATTGTTGATTTGCTTCATCTGCCCATTTGTTTTCTTCTTTTAATGCTGTTTGTAAATAATTATATTTTCTATCTTTGTTTTCACTTACGTTAAACATTTTGTCTTGAGTAATAACTCTAATTTCAAGCATTGAACCAGCATTTAAATTATTAATTTCAAATACTACTTCATGATTATTATTTTTTTCAATTTTTCCATTTAATTGTCCATGTCCCCAAACTTTTAAGTTATCTTCTTTCGAAACATCTTCTGGTAAAATAAGTTTTCCTGTTACTTTTTTTGCTGGAATATCATTTTGATTTTTAGCTAAAAATTGCCAATATATCTCCTGACAATCTTGATATTGTGTTACAACATCTTCTACTGTGTATGAGATTTGATATTTTCTATGTCCAATTTTATTATCTAGCCCAACTCCCCAAGCAATTTCAAATTTATGAGAATTTAGTTCTAATGCATAATAAGAATCTTTTGGAACATGGTACATTTCAACATCAATTTGAGATAAATTTTTATTAGTTTGTAAGTCAACTACTTTGGCATTCTTTATATTCCCATACTTTACTTTAGATAAATCAAAGTTCTTAAATAAAGTATTTGTGTTTTGCACATTAATATCCCAAGTTTCTACTACTTTCATACTACCGATCTTGATTCATTGTTACCTGATAATCAATATAATCTAGATATTGAATTTTTTTATCCATATCAGCAAACATACTTAATAATGCTGTTGCTGTAATTATAAAAGTTATTACTAGTGGTATAATTATACTTTTTATTTTCTTTTTCATCACTTTTTATTTCCCTTTATTTCTTTTTTTATATAATTATTTAATATTTATCTACTATATTTTTTGCAAGTATATAAAACACTTTAAGAATATCCCTAATGTCTTATTTTTCTAAAAGACATTCAATACCTGGTAATTTTTTTCCTTCTAAAAATTCTAAAGATGCTCCTCCACCTGTTGAAATATGAGTCATTTTATCTTCTAATCCTGCTTTTCTAACTGCTGCTGCTGAATCTCCTCCACCTATAATTGTTGTTGCATCTATTTCAGCTAATACTTTTGCTATACTGTTTGTTCCTATTGCAAATTGATCAAATTCAAATAATCCTAAAGGTCCATTCCATACTACTGTTTTTGCTTTCTTTATTTCTTCTTCAAACATTTTTATTGATTCTTCTCCAATGTCAAATCCTTCCCATCCTTCTGGAATTTCTGTCCAAGCTACAGTTTTACTTTCTGTATCTGGTTTAAATTCTTTTCCGATTTTTGTATCAACTGGAAGCATTAATTTAACACCTTTTTCTTCTGCTTTTTTCATAGCTTCTTTTGCTAAATCTAATTTATCTAGTTCGCAAATAGAATTTCCTACTTCATATCCTTGTGCTTTAAAGAATGTATATGCCATTCCTCCTCCAATTATTAATGTATCTACTTTTTCTAGTAAGCTATCAATTACTCCAATTTTGTCTGAAACCTTTGCACCTCCCATAATTGCAACAAAAGGTCTTTCTGGATTATTTAATGCATTTCCTAAAAATTGAAGTTCTTTTTCAATTAAGAATCCTGATACAGCAGGTAAATATGCTGCAACACCAGCAGTTGATGCGTGTGCTCTATGTGCTGCACCAAATGCATCATTTACATATATTTCTGCCATACTTGCTAATTCCTTGCTAAATTCAGGGTTATTGTCTGTTTCTTCTCTATGAAATCTAACATTTTCTAATAACATTATTTCACCTGGTTGTAAATTTTCAGCTTTTGATTTTGCATCTTCTCCTATAACATCATTTGCCATTATAATTTCTTTATCTAATAATTTTGATAATTCTTTTGCTACTGGTTTTAATGAAAATTCTGGCTTTACTTCTCCTTTTGGTCTTCCTAAGTGTGAGCATAAAATAATTGCACAATTATTTTCTAATAAGTATTTAATTGTTGGTAATGCTGCAACTATTCTTGCATTATCTGTTATATTTTTCTCCTCATCCATTGGTACATTAAAGTCACATCTTACTAGTACTTTCTTGTTTTTTAAATCAATATCTTTTACAGTTTTTTTATTCATTTTAAAACCTCCTATTTTTTCTTATAAATACTAATTAAATACAGTATTTACCTTTTTTCCAATTTCAATACAATTGTATATCAAAAAAGAACACTTTTCAAGTGTTCTTTTAAATTATTATTTTATATTTTCTATTTAAGTTAATATTTATTTATATATTATTGTTTTTAATAGTATACTATAAAAAATATTATCCTAATTCTGCAAAATATTTTATTGTTCTTACCATTTGACTTGTGTAAGAGTTTTCATTATCATACCATGCTACAACTTGAACTTGATATAATCCATCTTCTATTTTTGCCACCATTGTTTGTGTACTATCAAATAATGAACCATATGTTATTCCTATTATATCAGAAGATACTAATGCTTCGTCTGTATATCCAAATGAATCATTTGCTTGTGCTTTCATTGCATTGTTTATTGCTTCTGGTGTAATATCATTTCCTTTTACTACTGCAGTTAGTATAGTTGTTGATCCTGTTGGAACTGGTACTCTTTGTGCAGATCCTATTAATTTTCCATTTAATTCTGGTATTACTAATCCAATTGCTTTTGCAGCTCCTGTTGAGTTTGGTACAATATTAACAGCTGCTGCTCTTGCTCTTCTTAAATCTCCTTTTCTATGTGGTCCATCTAAAAGCATTTGATCTCCTGTGTATGCATGAACTGTTGTCATAATTCCTGATTGAATTGGTGCAAAATCATTTAATGCTTTCGCCATTGGTGCTAAGCAGTTTGTTGTACAAGATGCTGCTGATATAACAGTATCTTCTGGTGTTAATATATTTTCATTTACACCAAATACAACTGTTTTTAAATCTTTTCCAGCTGGTGCTGAAATAACAACTTTTTTAGCTCCTGCATCAATATGTGCTTGTGCTTTTTCTTTTGTTGTATAGAATCCTGTACATTCTAGAACAACATCTACTCCTATTTCTTTCCATGGTAAATTTATTGCTTCTTTTTCTGCATATATTTTTATTGTTTTTCCATCTACTGTTATTGAATCTTCTCCTGCTACTACTGTATCTGCTTTTTCATATCTTCCTTGTGCTGAATCATATTTTAATAAATGTGCTAACATTTCAGGGCTTGTTAAATCATTTATTGCAACAATTTCATACCCCTCTGCTCCAAACATTTGTCTAAATGCTAGACGTCCTATACGTCCAAAACCATTGATGGCTACTTTTACTGACATATTTTTTCCTCCTTTGCATGCTAACATTTACTGTCAACATATTTTTATTTAGTATTCCCTTATTTCTTAAGGTAATTCCATTCTATATCAAAAAAGAATACTTTTCAAGTATTCTTTCATATATTTTTCTATTTTTTATTTATTGTTTCCATATAGCTTTTCTAATACAATAATAAACATTGCATGTGACCATCCAAGTCCTATTACCCAATTTGGCTTTAGAGTTTGGTTATCTACTTGTTCACCTAATAAATAATGTTTACCTGATGTCTTTACTACAAAATCAAATGTTTCTTTTGCTTTTTTCTTTTCTCCTGTTTCTAAATAATAAAGTGTCATCCAAAGATTTGCAATAGGCCATGGATTTCCATTCATATAATGATCTTGTTCAAATCTTTGATATCCACCTGTATATGTTCTTAATGTCATGTTAATTCTTTCTATTGTATTTCTGATTTTCTTTTCTTTAGGCTTGAATAAATTAAATGGAGTAACAGCTCCTAAAATGCTTATGTCCATTTTTCTATCAGTTGTATTTCTTACATATGCATTTTTTTCTTCATCATACATATTTTCATTTATGTATTTTTTTATTCCTGTTTGTAATCTTTCAATTTCCTTTTCACTTTTTTGAATTTTTTCTTGTTTTAATCTGTTATTTTCAAATTCAGATACATTTTTACCAAGTATCTTATAAATATTCAACATACATTCAAAAGCTGAATAAATGCTTGCTAATGAATATAAATGTATTCCTTCATTCATTTCCCATAAATCATAACTAACATGATATTTATGTTCATCTTGAGATTTTCCCATTTGTTGTTCAATTTCTGCTTTTACAATATCTTTATCTTTTTCTTCTTTTGCTTTAATTTTCAACCAATCTTCTATATATCTTTTTAAAAAGTCTATTGCTTTTTCGCACATTGGTAGTGTATCTTTTAAAAATTTGTCTGAATTCGTTTTTGTATAATGTTCATATATACCATATACAACACTTGCAGTTTCATCTACTTGATATCCCCAACATGGAGCAAGCTTTCCATCTGTAAAAAATCTTTGTTCCCACATACCATTTTTACTTTGTGTTTTTTTACAAAATACTTTATAAAACTTTTCTGTTTCTTTATCCATATTTAAAATATCTAATGCTTTTGTAACAAATACAGCATCTCTTGGCCAGCAATAAGCATATCTACCACAATTTGTAAAATCTTCGTCAATTTCAGGAGAAGCAATTATACCACCTGTTTCTTGATTAGTAAGTAGTGGAAATAATAAAATACTTTTTTTGTAAATTTCATATATTTTCTCTTCATAACTGTTTTTAGGTTCTTTTAAATTTAATCCATTATGAGATTTTACATATTTTCTCCAGTATGTTTTTGTATCTATATATTCTTTATTTAAATCAATTTTTTTAATTCTTTCTACTTCATTTTCCATCTGAGAGACATTTTTATTTTCATCTATTACCATACAAATTTCTAATGTTTTCTTCTCATTTGGTTTTATTATTCCTAAATCATAGCAAACACTAGAATCTTTTGACATTCCTATATAATCTTTGTCATAAATATCCCCTCGTTTTATATTATCTTTACTTCCATTAATTTGATGTTTTAATATTTTTTGATTTTTTGAAAATGTAGAAACCACAAAATCATGAGCATATTGCATCATTCCATTATCAATTACCTTACAACCAACAAAATTATTTTGGTCAGATAACAATTCAGAATGGATGTAAAAAGATGTATTTAAATCGATTTTTCCTTCATTTAAGAAAATATATTTTTTAACTAATACATTTTCTTTTATCATTACATAATCAGTTTGTACTACTTTCAAATTAAAATATGTATTTGTAATCTCTGTATTCAAAATATTTGTATCAGTATCATAATATTGCTTATAAATATTATTAATATCATCATGCAAATAAATTAAATCAGAATCATTTACTTTTACTCCTGCATGAAAAAAGTTTATATATTGTCTATTATCTTTACTCGGAAAATATAATCTTAACAACTCTCCCTTTTCTGTATAAGTTGCTATCATATTTTGATTTCCAATAATTGCTTCATTTAAATATTTGTTTTCCATCTTCTTCTCCTTTGTGTCAAGAGGAACGAGTTTTTTTGACACATTCATCAATATTTTTTTATTCAATTGTAATTAATAAATTTTTTTATTAATGAATGCAAGTGGAATTATATTACAAATTATTTAATTAACAAATGGGAGAATCTCAAACTTGCTTTGAGAGGGGCCTATTTGTTAATTATAGAATTTGTTTATAATGTAACGCAGCCGAATAATAAAAAAATTTATTAATTACAATTGAATCTTTATTATTAGATATCTTGTGTATCAAAAATACTCGTCCTCTTTTAACACACTTTAATATTTTATCCTTCAATTACATTTATAATTTGTTTTTCTAGTTCTTTTATCTTTTCATTAATCCTAAAAATGTCTGCATCTTTTAAGTCTTTATCTTCCATATCTTGTCTTACATATTCATCCATATCTTTAATTTCTAATTTTAGTTTTTGTAATCTTTCTATTACTTCTGTTTTTATTGTTTTTTCTACTTTTCTTTCTATTTTATGTGTCATTTGAATTTGTTCGTTTAATTCATATGTTTCACCAAATTCTGGTATTGTTGTTCCAATTCCTGTTTCTTGCTCTACCTTTTGTTGTAATACTTGTTTTGACTCTTCTTCTCCATGAACAAGAAAGATATGTTTTGGTTTTGTTATAAATGAATATATAAAATTCATTAAGCCTTCTTGATCTGCATGTCCTGAGTATCCTTCAATATATTCAATTCTTGCATTTACTGCAATTTCTTCTCCAAATATTTTTACTTTTTTTGCTCCATTAACAATACTGTATCCTAATGTTCCAGGTGCCTGATATCCAACAAATAATATTGTTGATTTTGGATTCCATAAATTATGTTTTAAATGATGCTTTATTCTTCCAACATCACACATTCCACTTGCAGATATTATAATACTTGGTGTAGGATTTTCATTTAATGCTTTTGATTCATCTGCTGTTTTTGTAAATTGTAGTCCTGGAAATTCAAGTGGATTGTCTCCTTGCATAATTTGTTCTTGAGTTTCTTCATCAAATAATTCCATATTTTCTCTAAATACTTCTGTTGCTGAAATAGCAAGTGGACTATCAACATATACAGATGCTTTCATTAATGTTTTATATTTTCTTTTAAATTCTTCATCATCAATTATGTCTTTTAATTTGTTAATTTCATATAAAATTTCTTGTGTTCTTCCTACCGCAAATGATGGTATTACTACAGTTCCTTCATTATCTAATGTTTCTGAAACTACATCTAAAAATATTTTTGCTTTTTCGTCATTTCTTACATGTAATCTGCTTCCATAAGTAGATTCCATTATTAAATAGTCTGTTGATTCTATCATAGTTGGCTCACTTAATAGAGGAATATCATTATTTCCAAGATCTCCTGTAAAAACAGTCTTTGTTTCCTTACCATCTTCTTTTACCCATAATTCTATAATACTAGAACCTAACATATGTCCTGCATCATTGAATCTTACATGTATTTCTGGTGTAATTTCTATAATTTCATCATATTGAACAGGTTCAAATATTTCTAATGAATGCAAAGCTTCTTCTGCTGTATAAATTGGTGGAATTTGCTTTTCCCCTTTTCTCATTCTTTTTCTATTCTTCCATTCATTTTCCATTTCTTGAATATGTCCGACTATCTGGTAACATTAATGTACACAAATCGCATGTTGCTTTATGTGCGTATATTTTATTTCTGAATCCTTCTTTATATAATTTTGGAATTCTTCCTGAATGATCAATATGTGCATGTGTTAATAACATAAAATCTATTTCTGTTGGATTAAATTCAAATGGTTGTGAATTTTCTTCTTCTAATTCTGCTTTTCCTTGCCACATTCCACAATCCACTAAAAATTTTTTCCCTGCAGCTTCTACTAAGAAGTTAGAACCTGTAACTGTTCTAGTTGCTCCTAAAAATGTTATTTTCATAAAACCCTCCTATTAAATTACAAAAAAATTTTTACTTTTTTATTCATTCTAATTTCCAAGTCTTTTTTACTTATGGTATTAATATTTCCAAAGCTATTCTTTCCTTCAAATACATTTTCATCAAATAATTGAACATAATATTGTTCATTTTCTTTTGTCACTTTAATGCATATTTCTTCCAAATTAATAATTCTATTATGAAATATATTTTTTATCATTTTATAATTTAGTTCTTCTTTTTTAGAAAAAATATTAATCGCTTTTAATTGACCTGCTTTTTGTATTAATTGTTTTTGAACTTTCTCTATTATTTTTTGCAAGTCTTTTACTTGGTAAATTGTTTTTTCTTGATCATATGGTATCATACAATAATACCTAAATTCATATATCATATCAATGATTTCCTGTTTTGTCTGAGCTTTTTGTAATTTTAGTTCATAATATTTTAAAAATTGTTTTTGTATATTGATAATTAATCTATCAATTTCTTCATCTATATTTTCTGCATTTAGCAAAGTCAAATATTTTTCCTTTGTTTCTAAATTTTTTCTATAAGATAAATATTTTTGAGGATTTAATTTATTATTTAATTTTTCAATTTCTTCAATGTATGAATCTCTTTCTTTTTCTAGCATTTCAGCTAAAATTCTAACACTAAATATTTTGTTATTTAAAGCTAAAGCATCATTTCTTTTTTGATATTCTTCCTTTAGCATTTGTTGATTGTTAATTGTCTCGTCAATGTTTTTTATTTTTTTTGTTAGCTCTATTTTTTTATTCGTAAGTTCTTGCACAAATTTTTTACTATCTTCTAATTGATATAATTCTTTTTCTATTTCTTTCTTTATTTTTAAAATTTCTCTTTTACTATTTTTATCATATCTAACATCCATAAGAACTGATAGTTGTTTTAACCCTTCTATTAATTCAGTTCCTTCGATTTTATCATAATTTTGTATCATATTTTTTGTAAATATTTCTAAATAATCAACAATATTTTCATCATCATAAATCCACTTATTTAAAAATTCATTTCCTACTAATATTCTTAACATTTGATAAATAAGATTATGCTTTATACTTTCGATTTCTCTTGGTATTGTCGTCCAAGAGTATCCATTAAAATCTCTCATTACTTCAACTGTATTAATGTTATTTCCTACATTTAATAAATTTGATAAAGTCTTACTTATTAAAAAATAATCATCTTTTATAATTTTATCATTTTTACTAATCTTAGCAATACAGTATAATAATTTTCTTTCAATAGGATAACAAATAATCCTTTTTTTATTTTTTTCTACTAAAAAAGTTCTATTTCCAATAATTTTACTTTCTTCGGAATTAGGTTGTACTAATTTTATTGTTTCACAATTATTTTTAATTTCTTCAATAATTTTTTGTATTAATTCATCTTTTGTTTCTACATCTTGTTTTACTTTTTTATAATCTTTATATCCTATTTCTATCTTATAAAACATATTAAGGAGAATACTTTTTACATTTTCATTAAAATATTTTTTTTCTAATACTTTTTCTAATTCATTGTTATAATCTTTTCTTACTATCTTCTCAATGAAATTATCATTTTTTTTCTTTTGCAAATTTTTTCTCCTTTCTTACTTTAATATATAAGTTATTAATATTTAATTTGAGTAATTAATTTTTATGATTTTATAACTAATATATTAATTTTCTTCTGTATTTCCCATTTTTAATTCATTTAATTTATCTAATGTCATTAATACTTCTCTTGGTTTGCTTCCTTGATATCCTGAAATAACTCCTCTTTCTTCCATTTGATCAATAATTCTTCCTGCTCTTGCATAACCAACTTTAAATCTTCTTTGTATAAATGATGTTGAAGCTTGTCCTGTCTCTACAACTGTTTGTATTGCATCCATTAAAAATGGATCTGTTTCATCATCTTCCTTTTCTTGTGCTATTTCTTTATCTGTTTTATTATTGTTTTCTATGCTTTCTAATATATCTTCACTATAAGTAGCTGTACCATTAGATTTAATAAAATCAACTATTTTTTCAACCTCATCGTCTGAAACGAATGCACCTTGCACTCTAGATGGCTTTGGCGCTCCAGATGGGAAGAATAGCATATCACCTTTTCCTAATAATTTCTCTGCTCCAACACTATCTAAAATAGTTCTTGAATCTACTTGTGATGATACGGCAAATGCAATTCTTGATGGTACATTTGCTTTAATTAGTCCTGTAATAACATCAACAGATGGTCTTTGTGTAGCAATTACTAAATGCATACCAGCAGCTCTTGCTTTTTGAGCTAAACGGCAAATTGCATCTTCTACATCTCCTTTAGCAACCATCATTAAGTCTGCAAGCTCATCAATAATAATTACTATTTGAGGTAATTTTCCTACTTCGTTATCTTTTTCAATTGCTTTATTATATCCTTGTAAATCACGTACACCTTTGCTTGCAAATTTATTATATCTATCATCCATTTCTTGTACAGCCCAAGCTAAAGCTCCTGCTGCTTTTCTTGGATCAGTTACAACTGGTATTAATAAATGTGGTATTCCATTATATACTGATAATTCAACTACTTTTGGATCTACCATAACAAATTTAACTTCACTTGGTTTTGCATGATAAATAATACTTGTAATAATTGTATTAATACATACACTCTTTCCTGAACCTGTTGAACCTGCAATTAATACATGTGGCATTTTTGCTATGTCTGCTAATTGAATATTTCCTGCAACATCTTTTCCTAGTGCAATTGCTAATTTAGATTTGCTTTCTGAAAATTCTTTGCTATCTAATACTTCTCTTAAATGTACAGCTTCTTTTTCTTGATTTGGTACCTCTATTCCTACTGCTTGTTTACCTGGTATTGGAGCTTCTATTCTAATAGTTTCAGCAGCTAAATTAAGTGCAATATCATCTGCAAGATTTGCTATTTTACTTACTCTAACTCCTTCTGCTGGTTTTAATTCATATCTTGTGATTGCTGGTCCTACTGATACATTTTCCACTTTTGCTGATACTCCAAAACTATATAATGTTTTTTGTAATTTTGTTGCAGTATCAGTTAGAGCTTTCGCTCCTCCTTTTAATGTTTTCTTTCCTGGTTTGCTAAGTAACTCCACTGGGGGATATTCATAATGTTCATCTTCTACAATTACACTATGTTCTAATTGTAAAACTGCTTTTTTCTTTTCTTCTTTTTGTTCTTCAACATCTTCAAATAAATTTGCTTCTATTACATCTGGTTCAATTTGTTGTTGCATTTCTTGTTTTGGTTTCTTACTTTGCTTTGTAAGTGGTTCTAAATCTTCTCCTGAATGATCATACTTCTTTAAGCCTGCTTTTTCTTCTATGTTATCCACAATTCTTCCGCCAAAGTTGATTTTTATTTGCTCATTTTCTTGTGCTTTTTCTTCTTTTTCCATTTTAGCAAGGTATGCTTGTACTTTTCTTTCTTCTCTTTCTCTTTTTCTTCTTTGGCTTGGTGTTTCTATTTCTTTATTTTGTTGCTCTTTTCTATAATTTTCTCTTTCTTCTAATCGTTCTTCTCTTCTATCTCTTATTTTTTCTGCCATTAAGTTAATCATTTCTGATAAATTAATTCCAAAAGTAAATACAATTAGTACTACTGCTACACCTATACAAAAAATAACTGCTCCTACTTCTCCTAATAATTTTTCAAGTGGTATAGCTCCTACTGCTCCAATTGCTCCTCCACCTTTATTTTGCGACCCTAAAAAATAAGCATCTTTTACGGTCTCTCCAAGTTCTTTATTATATGATAATTCTCCAGATGAAACTTGAAAAACGCTTAGCATAACAGATAAACTTACAATTGCAATTAAATATTGTATTAATTTTGGTGTTAATTCATCTCTTTCTTCACATGCTATCTTTATGGCAATAATAAAAATTCCAATAGGTAATACATATTGCATCAATCCCATCATTCCGCCTAATATTTCATTTAGCTTCAATCCTATTACTCCCGATTTTGTATATATTAAAACAGCTAAAAGTATACTTAATACAATTAATGTTATTATTGTTACATCTAATTTTGATGCTGTTTTTTTTCTTTTTTTATATCTTCTTTTTTTAGCCATTTTTAGTATCATCCTTGTATAATATATTTAGGTTTTTTAATAAAGGATTTACCTATAAACCTATTGCCACTATAAGAATATTTTTA
>CANQNU010000034.1 GCA_947625295.1 uncultured Clostridia bacterium
ATTTTTTAAAACGATATCATAAAATATTCTTTGTTTACTGATTGTCGTAATTTGATTAATTAAAACTATACTCTCTTTTCTATATTGATTAATACTTTTTCCTAATTGGTCGATATATTTCATTTCTTTTGAAATAGATTCTTGTATAGATTTTGGGATTTCTTCTAAATCATCTAATTTAGTTAATAATTTATTTAATCTTTTATTTTCTTTCTGAATATTTTGATTAAGAATATTATAAAGCTCATTGCTTAAATTCACACAAGATTTAGGATATTTTTTATTCTCCTTTTTAGATGTTAATGGTACAATATTCAACACTCCATTTTTAGGGTTATCTTTTTTATTTAATACAACGCAATAATGTAAACCACCTAATTCACTACCTATATTAAATCCTAAATTTATTTTTATTATGTCTCCTCTATGAAATACTCCAGATTTAGTAACATCAAAATCTCTTTCTTGATCATGATAAACTGCGTAATCATGTATCCAATATGCTAATAATTCACTTTTTTTGTATTCGCTTAATTCTATATGTTTCAAAAAAGACAAATCTAATCTATTTAAAGATTTATCTTTATGAATAATTGCATTGTTTTTTATTTTAATTTCATCTTCATTCATAATATCAACTCCTTGTAATTATATATAGCAGTATTATATCAAACATTTGTTTCAAATGCAATAGCTATTGAAATTTATTTTTTATATGTTATAATTTATATATCAGTTGATTAATCGAAATATTTTTTGAGCAAAAAGTGGGAGGAAAAATTTTCGCAAATAACCTCCTTAATCGCTCCAATGACGTTTCTGTTCGAACTTTTATATAGAACAGATAAATACAAATATTATTCTGAAAAAGAATGGTATTTTTTTATTTTATTTTCATTATGTACTATATTTTCCCCCGAGTTTTGCACCATTGGTCAAAACTCATAGGGGGTTAGGACTTGTAACAAAAGTCAAAGTTATTTTTACAACAATATTGTATTTAGTTGATAATACTAATTAAAAAATAAAGTTAAGGCAGACTATCAGTTAAGATAATCTGCCCATTTTTTAGTTTACTTTGGGAAATTCTTCACCATCGGATAGATATTACAACCACCATCACAAGTACACGAACATTCACAATCTCCACAGTAGTTGTGTTATTTGTCTTTTTTCTCTTTTTCAAAAGTAGGAAAAATAGTCCTTCCAAGAAACTCTTTTTCCAACAAAAGAATTTTACTGCCATGATTGCATGTAGATAAAGCACTATTGGTAGGTATGCTACGAATTGCATTTGAGAAAGCATTAATCATAGGCTCCCCCATAATTGCATTTTCAAGTTTTTCTTCAGAAAGCAAGGAAAGAATATTTGATAAAGCATCATAATTTCCCTGTCCTGAAAAAGTTATTTCAACAGCTTCATTTAAAATCAATTTGTAGAAATAAACTTTAAAAAGAAATATAATGTTGTCATAAGAGAGCTCGTCAGTAGAATCCTCCTCAAGAAAGGCTAAAATTTCATTAACTCTCGTTTTGATTTTTTCCTCTGAACCATTGAACAAGTGAGTAACCTTCTCTTTTAAAACAGGCTCATCAAAAATGGTTAAAGGGATTTTCTTCTCAATCCGAACCAAAGTTTTCATAATGATTCCTCCTTAAAAAATTTTTTTGAGTTTAATATATACTTGCACTTGGCAAGATAATAAAATTACTTATATATAATACCATATTTTTATGTTAAACACAATACAATAGAAGTATTTCTTATACAAAAGTGATTGACAAAAAAATAATAACTTTGTATCACTTTAACCATAAACATCACCACCTCTCTTACGATAATTCGTATAATTGGTGGCAAAACCACATCTGCTTATTATCATTTCCTATGTTTACCAATATACAATATTTTTTAATAAAAAACAAGCAAACAGAACAAATTTTTGAATAATATTATATTTATACTATGGAAACATAGCTTCTTGCTTTTATATGGAAAATATGTTATAATAAATATGTAACTAAGCAGGAAATTTCTTTTTTAGGTATACCTGAGAAAGGACTCTCTTGTACAAACATTATTTATAATCCACAAGGAAGAGAGGTAAACATTATGAAGCAGGAAACGATTACAAAGGCAGTGAAAGTCATTAACCGGAACATCAAGTTCTATCAGAGAAAGCTTACCTATCAGCTGGAATTGAGAGCAGAGGCAGAGTTTGACAATGGCAATTTGAAAGTTGCGAGTTTTGGCGATTATGAGAGTAATATTCAAAAGTATGAAATTATTTTAGCAGACTTGGCAACAATTAAGAGAGCTATCAATAATAATCAAACATCTGTTAAAATTTTTGGAACAGCTGATAACAGAGGTTATATCTACATAGAAACCTCAGATGCACTGAAAAAAGCAGGATTCGACTGGGATGCCGATGGATTTACAGGAGAAATGTGGCTCGTATGCATTGAAGAATGGGAAGAAGAATACAAAAAAGAAGAAGAACGGATGGCAATGCAACTTAACGGATTAATGGCAGAGTTTGAGGAGTAAAGTACTGCTATACAATTGAATTATGGAAAGAGCAAGTCAAAATGGACTTGCTCTTTTCAAAATATAGAACAAAAATACAATTTAATATGTACAAGTTATTAAACATATGCTATACTAATTTAAACAGTTGATTAATCAAATTATTTTTTTGAGCAAATATGGGAGGAAAATTTTTCGCAAATAACCTACTTAATCGCTCCAATGAAAATATGTTCGCAATTTTATATAAAACAGATAAATACAAATATCATTCTAAAAAAGAATGGTATTTTTTAGTTTTATTTTCAGAATGTAATAATTTTATTTGTAAAATCTAAATGACTAAAAGAATCATATTCATATCCAATAGTATAAACATCAGTAGCCCAAATATCTTTTTCAAGCATAATTTTCAAATTTCGATTAAGATTTTTATTCATAAATTTTTTAACAGATGTAATAATATTAAGCTTAGGATTTGATTTAGCAACTTCAGAAATTAGATACTTACCACGTTCATTGAATCCAAGTACCCTAATATAAGGCAATGTTTTTTTAGACATAGCAATATCCTTTTTTGTAATACCAAGCAAAGCATAAAGCAAAATTCTTTGAAGACGAGTTGAAGTATATCTTTTGGTTTTAACAATATTTAAAAACTCTATTATACTATTGCAAGAATCGGCAGCTTTTTTTATTAAAAATTCTAATCCTTCTGAAACATCTGGCAATAAAGAAATTTCATAAGGAGACATACTTCTTAATTTAAAAATAATTTGTTTTTCAAATACAGAAATATCAGGGACAATATGTCCAATTTTTATATTTTCAAATAAATTTTTAAAACTTGAATCAGGCATTAATTTTTTTGCAATATCAAATCTACTATTTTGTATAATATTTCTAATTGCTGTACTACTAGCGATATTATTTCCGTGATAATTTAAATCATTGTGACTTGATTCAAATCTTGGCATAGCAATTGGTTGAATTGTACTTTTGTATTTTTTTAAAGCTTTTAAATATTCTATTCCTAAAATATTGTTAGGAGAAGAAAGAACAGATGCATATTTGTTATCATTAAGATAAGCAAGTAAGGCATTTTCACGTGCCTTTGGAAAAGACAATCCAGCTTGCAGTTGTTTAGAAAGTAAATTTTGATATTCTTTTGGTTCTTGATATAGAACATCAGAAATTACACTTAGCATATTCATATTAGCAGTTTCAGCACCAAAAGATACATAGTCTATAACTTGCATAGAATTTAATAATTTAATTGCACCATCTGCAAAATTTTCAGCACTTGAAATAGAATAAAGAACCGGCAATTCAATTACTAAATCGATTCCACATTCTAGAGCAGATTTTGTTTTGGTCCATTTATCAATAAAGGAAGTGTTACCACGTTGAGTAAAATTACCGCTTATAATAGCAACTGTATAAGTAGCACCGGTAATTTTTTTTGATTCAGTTAAATGATATAAATGACCATTATGAAATGGATTGTATTCTGCAACTATTCCTAAGACTTTACTCATATTTAACTCCTTTTAGTATATAGTTTTGCTATTATATTGATTGTAATATATATAATTATAATTTATAAATCGATTCTATTCTTGTGCATTTAATAAATTATTGTTATAATAATATCATAAAAAAAGCAAAAAGAAAATAGAAAGGAAGAAAAATGGAGAAAGTCGTAATATATACAGATGGAGCATGCTCAGGAAATCCTCGGACCAGGAGGATGGGGAACGATTTTAATGTATAAAGAAAATAAGAAAGAAATATCAGGAGGAAAAAAAGATACTACTAATAATGTAATGGAGTTAACAGCTGTAATAGAAGGCTTGAAGCTATTAAAATATCCATGTGAAGTAGACTTGTATAGTGATAGTGCATATGTAGTAAATAGCTTTAAACAAGGGTGGATATACAATTGGGTAAAAAACAATTGGCAAACTGCAAGTAAAGAACCAGTTAAAAATAAAGAAATATGGCAAGAACTTTACGAATTAACTAAAAAGCATAAAGTCAATTTTATAAAAGTAAAAGGTCATAGTGATAATGAATATAATAATAGATGTGATGAATTAGCTAGAAATGCTATAAAAAATATATAAGCCATATTTGAATCTAGTAAATTTTAGTATAAATTCCAAATATTATTACTAAAAAATTACAGAAATATTATATTATTATTACAATATATAAAAATATTGAAATATTATGCTATTTAAAGTATAATAAGATTGTAGTATGATATATTGAAATTATACGTCCTATATAAGGAGGAAATAAATGGAAACTTTTGCTGATTATATTTTAAATGAACAAGATTTGGCTTCAAAAATAGAAATAATATACTATTTATCTAAAAAAGTAAATATAGCTTTTGATAAGTCAGTTGTTTTTAAGTTTGAAATTATGAGATTATTTTTAAATTATTCAAAGATAGAAGTAGATAAAAATTTAGTATTAACAGCATGTTTATTATGCAACTGTAAAAAAATAAATAATGCTCAAGATATAGAAAAAATTCACACATATGCCAAGAGAGGAGCAGAATATTTAAGCACACTTGGATTTGGAAAAAAATTTTGTAAAATCTGTGAAGAAGTTAATAGATATAGTAACAGTAATCCAAGAGAAAAAGAAAGTGATATATTAGAATTAGTAGACCAATTTGGAGGAATGCTTTTAGATAGACCTGAGAGAATAGGATTCAAACCAGATGAGGCATTAGTTTTATTAGAACATAGAAATTTAAAAGACTATTACAATAGATATTTAAATACATTTATTGATTTTGTTAACTTCATTGAAAATGTAAAAATTAATAGCATAGTCGAAATGACAGCATTAAGAAGATTAGTCAAAATATATAATGAAACAGAAGATTTAGCAAAATATATAAAAAAAGTAGTATACGAATTTGAACCAACAGTAGATAAACTAATAAATGAACAAGAAGAAGAGATAGCAAATAAAATATTTAATGGTGAAACAGATCCTAATAGACCACTATTTAGTGAAGAAACAACAAAGAAAATAATGAATCATATTAATAATACAGCTATTACTGAAGCAAGTAATATAAATTAGTAGTTTTAGTGAGCGTAACAAACGCTCATTTTTTTATAATATAAATAAAAAATAGAGGAGAGAAAAATGTACGAAATATTTGCAGATTTACATGTACACATAGGAAGAAGTGAAAATGGAAAGCCAATTAAAATAACAGCAGCAAAATCATTAAATTTTGCAAACATTGCGAAAGAATGTGCTGACAGAAAGGGAATAAATGTAGTAGGAATTATAGATTGTGCATCTCCATATGTAATAGAAGATATAGAAAATTTTTTGAAAACAGGAGAAGCATATGAATTAAAAGATGGAGGAATTATATACAAAGATAAAGTATGTATTCTTTTAGGGAGTGAAGTAGAAACATCTGAAATAGCTAGAAACGGGAAATGTGGAAGTGCACACAACATTTGTTTTTTTCCACACTTAAAAGATATAAAAGGATTTTCAAAAGAATTGAGTAAACACTTAAAAAATATAACACTAAGCACACAAAGATCTGATTTATCTGGATATGAATTAATAGATATAGTTGAAAAATATAATGGAATCTTAATACCAGCACATGTATTTACACCATTTAAAAGCTATTATGGAAATTGTACTGATAGATTGCAATATATTTTTAAAGAAAAATTTAATAAGATTTTTGCAATTGAATTAGGATTAAGTTCTGACACTTATTTAGCAGATATGATTTCAGAATTAGAAGATAAAACATTTGTAACAAATTCAGATGCACATTCTTTACCCAAAATTGCTAGAGAATATAATAAAATGCTAGTTGAAGATATATCATTTAAAGAAGTTGTAAAAGCATTAAAAAATGAAGAAGGAAGAAAAATAATTGCAAATTATGGATTAGATCCAAAGCTTGGAAAATATCATAGAACATATTGCGATGATTGTAACAGAACAATTGAAACTAGTGAACCTGTTCAAACATGTCCAATGTGTGGAGGAAAAAATGTAACATTTGGAGTTTTTGATAGAATTGAATTAATAAAAGATAAAAAAACAACAAAAAGTCCATTTAATAGGCCACCATATATTTATCAAGTTCCACTTAATTTTATACCAGGAGTTGGAGGAAAGACAATTGAAAAATTATTAGATAATTTTGAAACTGAAATGAATATCTTACATCATTTATCAAAGGATGATATAGAAGCAGTAGTGGGAGATAAGATTGCTAATAATATCGTAAGAGCACGAAGTGGAAAGATGATAGTTCATGCTGGAGGAGGAGGTAACTACGGAAAAATTAGTTAAATATCATTAAACAGTACTATATATAATTATAAATATAAAAAAGTAGATAAATTATAATATTAAGTTCTAAAAAACTCTTTATCGAATACACATTATGTATAAAGATAAGGAGTTTTTATTATGGAAAAACAAATAAAGAAAATAACAAGTGTTATAAAAGAACACATTATTAATAATAAAAAAGAATATATAATAATTACTTTAATATTCATAATAGGCATATTTTTAGGGGTATTATTTAACAATAATATTCAAGAAAATCAAAAAAATGAAATTGGCACATATATAAATACATTTATAGATAAAGTAGAAAATATAGAACAAGTAAATTATATTGAATTATTAAAAACAAGTATAATGCAAAATATATTTTTAGCAGTTACTGTATGGTTTTTTGGTACTACAGTAATTGGAATTCCAATTGTATTTGGAATTGTATTATATAGAGGATTTTGTCTTGGATATACAATTTCAATATGCATATCATTTATGGGATTTTCAAAAGGATTATTATTTATTATTATAAGTCTATTATTACAAAATATTGTATTTATTCCTGCCATGTTAGCCCTAGCAGTTAGTGGATTTAAACTATATAAATCTATTATAAAAGATAAAGGAAAAGAAAATATAAAATTAGAAATAATGCGTCATACTATTTTTTCATTAATAATGTTAGTAGTATTGATAATGTCATCAATAATAGAAATAGGAGTTTCATTTAATCTTTTAAAAAATTTATCAAAATATTTCTAAAAAAATCTAAAAAATGTATTTACATTTTTTGAATTGTTTGATATAACATATATAGTTTATGTAAATAGTTTATTTTGAATAGAGGTAGGGGAAATTAAATGGAAAGACAATTAAAAAACTTTTTTAAATTTTTAGAAAACGAAAGAAAATTATCAGACAACACATTACAATCATATAAAAGAGATTTAAAACAATTTAAAAAATATTTGGAAGACTGTGAGCTTCATTATAATAAAGTAAAAGAAGAAGATATTAAAGACTATATAAATGAATTACAAAAAGAAGGAAAGAAATCTTCTAGTATTTCAAGATGTATTGCATCTATAAGATTATTTTATCAATTTGCATTAAAAAATAAAAAAATAAAAGTTGATCCAACAGCAAATATAAAATCACCAAAAATAGAAAAAAGAGTTCCAAGTATATTAACATCAGAAGAAGTAGAATTATTACTAGATCAACCAAAAGATATAGACCTAAAAGGAATACGTGATAAAGCTATGTTAGAATTTGCATATGCAACAGGAATGAGAGTAACAGAAATGATATCACTAAACATGGAAGACGTTAATTTAGAAGAAGGATATGTAATATGCAAACATGGAGGAAAACAACGAAACATACCACTTGGAACAATGTCTCTAAACGCATTAAAAGAATATATAGAAGAAGCAAGAGACATTTTAATAAAAACTGAAAGTGAAACAGCATTATTTGTTAATATTAATGGAACAAGACTAACAAGACAAGGATTCTGGAAAATTATTAAATATTATAAAGAACAAGCACATATAACAAAAGACATAACACCACATGTATTAAGACACTCTTTTGCAACTCACTTATTACAAAATGGAGCTGATTTAAAAGCAATACAAACAATGCTTGGACATTCAGATATTTCATCAACACAAGTATATATGCAATTTCAAGATGATGCATTAAAAAATGTATATAAAAAAGCTCATCCAAGAGCGTAATATGCAAAAAAATATATGTTTATTTGACACAAAGTGAACTAAATTTATTTAGTTCACTTTTTTACTACTTATTTATTAATATGACAATCGCTTGAAATTATGATAATTTAATTTATTAAATGTAATAGCGCGAAGAGACTACTATTTTTATATTTTGCAGTGAATTGTGGGGACCTTTCAAAAATTCTCAAAAGTTCGGAAGAACTTTTGTTAGAATTTTTAGAATGGGGATAACGGAAAAATATAAAAATAGTAGTCTCTGGGAGCGAGTAGTTTATTAACTAAAATTATCATAATTTCAAGCGATTACCATAAATTACTAGACATATAAGAAGAAAAAAGATATAATAAGCATATATATTTTGAAATAAAAAAGGTGTAAAAATGAAGAAAAAAGTATTATTTATATCAAGTACAGGAGGACACTTAGATGAATTACTGCAACTAGCTCCCTTATTTGAAAAATATGAATATCACATTATAACAGAAAAAGACAAAGCAAATGAATCATTAAAAGAAAAATATGGAGATAAACTATACTTTTTACCATATGGAACAAGAGCAAAATTATATATATATATTTTTCAATATTTATATCTTTGTATTAAAACAATATATTATTATTTTAAATTAAGACCAAAGGTAATAGTAACAACAGGAACACATACAGCAGGACCAATGTGTATCATAGGAAAAATATTTAGAAGTAAAATTATCTACATAGAAACATTTGCTAATACAAATAAAAAAACAGCTACAGGAAGATTAATTTATCCAATTGCTGATTTATTTATTGTGCAATGGGAAGAAATGTTGGAAATTTATCCAAAAGCCGTTTATGGAGGTTCAATTTATTAATGATTTTAGTATTATTAGGAACACAAAATAATAGTTTTCACAGACTATTAGAAGAAATAGAAAAATTAATTGAAAAGAAAGTTATAAAAGACGAAGTAATAGTACAATCAGGTTATACAAAATATGAGTCAAATAATATGACAATATTTGGATTAATTCCAAAACAAGAATTGGAACAATATCAAAATAAAGCAGATGTTATTATTACACATGGAGGGGTAGGCTCTATTATCTCATCAATAAAAAAAGGGAAAAAAGTAATAGCTGTACCACGAATACATGAATATAATGAACATGTAAACAACCATCAAAAAGAAATAGTAAAATTGTTTAATGAAAAAGGATATATTATTGGAATTAATGAAGTAGAAAAGCTAGAAGAAGCACTTTCAAAATTAAACACATTTACACCAGTAGAATATAAACAAGATAATGTAAAAATGTTAGAAATTATAAGTAATTTTATAGATCAAATATGAATATAGGGGAGATAGCGTGACAATTGATATACAAATAAAAAAAGCAAAAGAAAAGCTAAATAAATTTATTAATTCAATATGGTTTGTTATAGTAATAGGAATTATAATATTATTAAAAACGATATTATTTTATAATAGTACGATAGCAATCAATGAAAAGATAGAACTAGAAACAATAATAGGGACAATGAGCTTTATTATTGTAATAGGATGTTTTTTATGTGTTTTACCAAATAGACCAAGAGTAATTGGAACAATATTAATAAATTTATTATTAAGTATAACATTATTTTCAGATAATCTTTATTATACATATTCAAATAGTGTATTATCAGTTGCACAAATTACTAATTTACAATATGGAGAAGAAATTATTAGCACTTTGCCAATGATAATTGAAATGAAACAAATTTTATATTTCATTGATATAGCAATTTTGTTAATTTTATTTATATTCAAAGTAATACAACTGGAAAAAAAGGAAAAAAAGAATAAAAAACAATTATCAGTAAAGTGGATAACAGGGATAATAGGTCTTATAATATTTTGTGTTATAGGAGTACAGTATATAGAAAATGGAAAACAATTATCATATAATAAAGATATGCAAATAAGAAAGTCAACAATATTTGGATATCATCTTTATGACTTTGAAAGTGCAGTAAATATAAAAAGACAATCCAAATATAAAAATTTTGAAGAAATGATAAAAGACTATGAAAGTTTAAAGGGAGAATATAACACAAAATATGGTGATATACAATATAATTTTAAAGGAATTTTAAAAGACAAAAATATAATTATACTTCAATTAGAATCTGTACAAGAATTCGTTATAAATAAAGAGATTAATGGAAAACAAATTACTCCAAACTTAAATAAATTTTTAGCAGAAAATATAAAGTTTACAGAGATGCATATGCAAAGTTATTCAACAACAGCCGATTCAGAGCATACTACAATTACATCATTATATCCAATGGAAAATGGAATGTCATTTAGTAAATATTATACAAACACTTATGATGACTTATTTAAAATATTCAATAATGCAAATTATTACACATCATATATGCATGGAAATTATCCTTATTTTTGGAATAGAGGAAATGTATACGGAAGGCTTAAAATTGACGATTTATCATTAAAAGAACAATTTGATGATTTATCAGAAAATATTAATGGGGATTTATCAGATGAGTTATTATATAAGCAAGCAGTTCAAAAAATGCAAAAGTTTAATCATCCATTTATTTCTTATATAGTAGCAGCATCTTCACATACACCATATACATTAGAAGGATTGCAAGACAGAAATAAGGTAAATATTGATGTTGGAAAATATAAGGATACTTATTTTGGAAATTATTTAGAAGCAGTTAATTATGCTGACTACGCATTTGGAACATTAATAGATGAATTAAAGAATGCAGGATTATATGAAAATACAGCCATTTTAGTATTTGGAGACCACAACGGTTTAAATATGTATAATGAAGAAATGATAGACTTTTTACAACATATAGATGAAGACTTAACAGATATAGATTTAAAATTAAATTATACAAGAGTAGCATGTGGAATGAAAATTCCAGGAGTAAAGGATATAAAAATAGAAAAAATAATAAATAAATTAGATATAAAACCAACACTTGCATATTTATGCGATATACAAGATGGTTTATCATTAGGAACAAATATGTTTGCAAATAAAGATTTTGTTTGTTTAAATAATGAAAGAATCATAACAAAAGATTATTATTATGATGAAGAGTGGTATAATAAAAAAACAGGAGAAATGATAAATTTAGAAGAACTAGATGAAGAGAAAAAATCATTATTGGAAAAATATTATCAAAATATGAAAACAGAGTTAAATATTTCAAATTCAATTATTGTTAATAATTTATTAAAATAGGTTAATGGGAAACCTTTAATTTACCCAAATTTGTCAAAAAGGATATATAAAATGGACGAAGAAAGAATTATAAATCCACAATTAGAAAACCAATCAGAAGAAAGATTAGAAAATTCATTAAGACCAAAAAATTTAAGAGAATATATTGGACAAGATAAAGTAAAAGAAAATATGAAAATATATATAGAAGCGGCAAAGAAAAGGAAAGAAGCTTTAGACCACGTTTTACTATATGGACCTCCAGGACTAGGAAAGACTACATTATCTAATATTATATCAAATGAAATGAATTCTAATATAAAAATAACATCTGGACCAGCAATAGAAAAGCCAGGAGATTTAGCAGCCATTTTAACAGGGCTTTCTGAATATGATGTTTTATTTATAGATGAAATTCATAGACTAAGTAAAAGTGTAGAAGAAATTTTATATCCAGCATTAGAAGATTACACTTTAGATATTGTAATAGGAAAAGGCCCAAGTGCAAAATCAATTAGAATTGACTTACCAAAATTTACATTAATTGGGGCTACAACAAAAGCAGGAGCTTTAACAACACCACTTCGTGATAGATTTGGAATTGTAGAAAGATTAGAATTATATTCATCAACAGATTTAGCAACAATTGTTAAAAGATCAAGCAAAATTCTACAAGTAAACATAGAAGAAACAGCAGCAATGGAAATAGCAAGAAGGTCTAGAGGTACTCCTAGAATTGCTAATAGACTTTTAAAAAGAGTAAGGGACTATGCATTGGTACTAGGAGATGGTGACATTAACTTAAAAATTGCAAAACATGCACTAAATAAATTAGAGATTGATGAATTAGGTTTAGATGAAATTGATAGAAGATTATTAGAAACAATGATAGTTCAATATAGTGGAAGACCAGTTGGAATTGAGGCACTAGCAGCATCAATAGGAGAAGAGATTGACACAATTGAAGATGTTTATGAACCTTATTTAATTCAAATTGGTTTTATTGCAAGAACTCTAAGAGGTAGAATGGTATTGCCTCCTGCTTATAAGCATTTGGGGTATGAGTATACAAAAGAGTGAAATTTACATTAATTATAAATAAAGAAAAGAGGAAAAAAATGAAATTATTATTACATACTTGTTGTGCACCTTGTAGTGTGTATTGTATAGATTCTTTAAGAGAAGAAGGAATAGAGCCAACAGTATACTGGTTTAATCCTAATATTCATCCATATATGGAATATAAAGCAAGAAGAGATACTCTAAAACAGTATACAAAAGATATTAATGTAGAAGCAATATTTGAAGAAAATTATGGATTGAAAGAATTTTGCAAAAATGTAATAGGAGACTTAGAAAATAGATGTAAAAATTATTGTTATCCAGTCAGATTAGAACAAACTGCAAAATATGCTAAAGAAAATGGATATGATTGTTTTTCTACTACTTTATTAGTAAGCCCATATCAAAATCATGATGCTATAGTAGAAATTGCTGAAAAAATGGCTAAAAAATATAATGTGAAATTCTTATATAGAGATTTTAGAGTGGGCTTTAGAGATGGACAGGCTAAAGCAAGAGAATTAGGTTTGTATATGCAGAAATATTGTGGCTGTGTGTTTTCTGAGGAGGATAGGTATAAAAAACAGATAGATAAAGACAAAAAATAAAGGAGGACGTAGAAAAATTGAAAAAGAAAAAAGATAATGAAATATCCATTCGTTCTAGTGCAGCAGAATATTTAACTTATGTAGCAGCAGTAGGAGATAATCCAGAAAGTGTAGAAGTTAGATATGAAGATGAAAATATTTGGCTTACACAAAGTGCTATAGCTGAATTATTTAATACAACTAAACAAAATATAAGTCTACATATTAAAAAATTACAATAAAAGGAGTTTAACATGGAAAAAGAATTAGAGTCTAAAATTTTTATGTTGGAAGAATATGATAGTAAAGAAAATATGGAAGAAATTATTAAAGAATATATTAAAATGCTAAAAAATAATTATCCCAAAGCAGTTATAACTAAAGAATTTTATAAAGGCTCAAATATTCTTGTCAGAGCAACAATAGAAAGCAAAACAATCAATAGTAAACAAAATAATAAATAAAGAGAAATTGATGACTGGTATATAAGACAAAGAGGAGAAAGATAGATGAAAGATTTATTAAAAATAGTAGCAAAAAAATTATTTATATGGTCTATTATTATAAATACTATATATTCAATTGCTGATTATGGAGAATCATTTGCATTATCACATTTTGGAACGAGCCCACTATTGTTAAAAAAATTAATAATTTTAACAATATTATTGATGTCAATTGGATTAATAAAGCTAATTACTGGTAAAATAGGGTCATATATTGATAATATAAATGAAACAAAAACACAAACTTCAATAGAAAAATATTATTTTAGAAAATTGCAATCTATGACTATGGAACAAATTTCAAATATTCATACAGGATATATACACAAACTAATAACAAATGTTTCAAGATATTTCTTTGAAATGACATGGCAATTTGAAATAAGTGTAATTCCGTTGATAATAGGTGGAATATCAATATTTATTATGATTTGCAAGGAGTCTATTCTAACTGGCTTAATATGTATTATAATATCAGCCTTAGCAGTATTTACAAAATATAAAATGATTAGAAATATGCAAAAATATCAAAAAAATGTAAATGAAGCAGCATCAAAATATAATGCAAAATTTATAGATTTTATTCAAAATATTATAGCTGTAAGAAAGTTGAATATAGGAAAATTTTGCGAAGAAAAAATCACAGAAAATTCAAATGAATATTTAAAAACAACAAAAGTAAATGAAAGAAAAAGATCATTAGCAAATGGTGCATTTACAGGATTAATGGATTTACTATATTTAGTTATTTTAATAGTTGCTATTATGATGACTTCAAAAGGAGAAGATGCACTTCCATATATTTTATTTTTTATAACTGCATTGAATAAATTATATTCAAATTTAAATAGTTTGGTTAAATTAATTGATGTAAGTGAAAAATTTAAGACATCTAAAAAACAATTAGATGAATATTTTAAAAATACTAAAGAAATAAATGTAGTAAAAGATTTTAAAGAGATAAAATTGCAAGATGTTGTATTTTCATATACAGAAGATTCTACTAAAATAAAAATACCTGAATTTATATTAAAAAGAGGAGAAAAAATAAGCATAATGGGAGAGTCTGGTCAAGGAAAGACAACTGTAATGAATATACTAGCTGGACTATATCCTTTAGAAAATGGTAAATTATTAGTAAATAATAAAGATATGAAAGATACTAGACTAAATCTAGTTTTTGTATCACAAGAAGTTGATTTATTTGATTTAAGTATAAGAGATAATTTATGTCTAGGTAAAAATATATCTGATGAAAGAATATTAAAATTGATAGAAGAGGCAGGATTAATTAGTTGGTATAATGAATTACCACAAGGACTTGATACAATGGTTGGAGAAAGAGGAATAAAATTATCGGCTGGACAAAAACAGAGATTGAATTTAATTAGAGGAATTTTGATAGATAATGATTTGTATTTCTTTGATGAGCCAACATCTAATTTAGATTCTTTATCAGAAGAAAAAATAACCGATATGATAGAAAAATATTTAAAAAATAAAACGTATATAATAGTAACACATAGACCAAAATTAAAAGAATTATGCAATAAGCATTATATATTTGAAAATCATATGATGAAAGAAGTAGTAGAAACATATTGATTTTTAAGTGGAGTAATAAAAGATATAAATAACAATAAAAAAATAAGTGATTGAATAACTTTAAAGATATAGAAAAACTATAATATAAAAAGATAAAGTTATGAAATCCAATAATAGATTTAAAAATAAAGAATTTTGTGGTCTTAATTGTATATTGCAGAGGAAGATAGGTATTATAACCACATTAAGAAAGATAAGGAAAAATTAAATAAAAATATAAGTAATTAGGGAGGAGAAATATTATGATACCAGAAAGTAGAAAGATGGAATTTTCAAGAGCAATAGAGATTATAAAAAATAATAATTGTGGAATATTATCTACATCATCATTAGATGCAATTCCTTATGGATGTGCAATAAATTATTTTTTTATACAAGAAGATAATGCTATCTATTTTCATACAAAACGAGTTGGAACAAAGATGGACAATATTAAAAACAATCCAAAGGTTTCATTATTTATTTTAGAAAATAGTAAAATTATTCCAGACAGATTTATAACTCATTATGAAAGTGTTATTGTTAAGGGAAAAGCAAGTGTTATAACCGATGAAAAATTAATGAGAGAAAAGTTAATACAATTATGTAATAAATTAGCACCAAATTCAATAGATAGAAGAGAAGAAGTAATAGAAAAATATATTAAAGCAGTATGTATATGCAAAATTGATATTGATGAAATAACAGGAAAAAAGAATGAAGATTATTAAATTATAAATAAAGGTAGTATAACTATATGAAAATAGTGTTAACAATGCTAACTAAAAAACATAGTGTTTTAAAACACATAAAAAAATGAATAGTTTTTTTGAATATATCAATGCAAATATAAAGTTTTGGTGTGTGTCGATAAATTGCTTACTCAGAAGAAGACAGGTACAAAACCCACATAGAAAAAGATAAGGAAATGTGGGTTTAAGTATATTATTCAGAGGAAGATAGGTACTTACGACACAATAAAAAATAATACTGTTATTTCAATAAATTCAAAAAATTTAAATATATATGAGTAATCAATTTATCGACACATACTTATAGTATTGAAATTGGTTAAGAGAGGATTTAAACAATGAAATTATATGTTATAAGAC
>CANQNU010000035.1 GCA_947625295.1 uncultured Clostridia bacterium
CCACCTTTTACAACTAAAACTCTTTTATTTCCATCTCTATATGATTTTCTTGCCATATCTAATGCTGTTTCATATACAAGTTTTTGGTCATCTATCATTACAAATTCTTCATTACCTTTTAACATACTTGATAATGCATCTTGCAATGACTTAGATGGTCTTATTTTTCCATTTTCAATCATATATAATGTTTCTTTATCATCACCATATTTTATATATTTGTTTATAAAATCTCTTAATTTTTCCACATCACCTTTTATAAAAGCTGGTGCTTTTTCTAAATAGTATTTATAATTATCTGATAATAATGTTGGAGGGGTTACAGTTAAATAATTATGAAGATATGCACAAGGATGTAAATCTATTTGTCTATCTTGTACTGTTTCATTATAATCTTCTATTGTAGTAGCATATGACCATGCTTGGTATGATGGATGTGCAACTTCTCTTAGAGCATGTCCTGTAAATGCTTGAACAATTCCATCTTTTCCATCTACTATATCTGCTTCTGTCCACTGTTTTAATTCAACTATAATAGCTGTATTTTTAAGTTGTCCATCCTTACCTGTAATTATGAAATCTACTCTTTTTGAAGTATTAGGAATTTTAAACTCAATAGCTATTCCTACATTTTCAGGTATATTATTATCAATTAAAACTTTCATCATATATTGCATAGAATTATTCCATGCTTTTCTTTCACTTTCAGATGTATGATATCCCATTTTTTCATAAAATTTTTTATCAATATTTTCTTCAATTCTATCTTGAACAACATCTTCTACAAATAACTGCTTTGTTGCTTCATATACTATCATAATAATTGCCCCCATAATTATTACTTATAATTTTTTTAAATATTTAATTCTTTCTAAATTAATTTTATCTATATATTTTTCATAATCAAATATAGCATTATGAAAAACTTCATGCATAAGTTCAATCAAAATGGTTTCCGAACAAAAATTTATAGGTAAAGCAACTTGTTTATAGACTATTTTAACTAATTCATCGCTATAAAATTGTTCAAGCTCTAATAATTTTTTTATAATTCCTGGTGCTATAAATATACTAGAATATGAATTTAATAAATCTTTTTTACTATAAATACCATCTTTATATAATTTAATATTTTCTAATGTATTAACACCAGATAAATCATATATTACCACTTTAACAATCATTTCAAATGCTTGCATTTCTTTTTTCTCTTCCATTAATAATTGAAACATATTATAATAATTATTTCTTTGCAAACCATATTGCCTATTATTAGAATATTCTATTGTTCTTTTGTTAAATATTCCCCATGCAATATCATTAAAGTTCGCTGAGAAATTTAATTGTCTTTTTACTTTTATATATTCTTCAAGTGTAATTTGCCAACTGGAATGTCTATGTATCTCAATATAATCTTTATGATTTTCTATGTATTTCTTCCCTTTTTCGGATAAAGCATAAATATTTCTATCAAAATTTATTTCATTCAATTCTTTTTCTGATAATTCACTACTAATTCTATCTATTAATTCTGCTTTTTTTCCAGTTACTTTCAAATTATTTTCTTTCAAAATTTTCTTTAAATCATCCAGTTTAAAAGTATATAATATTTCATTTATGCTAGCTTGTTTTAAATATCCTTCATTTATAAGTTCTTGATGATATTTTTTGGGATTTGATATGCCACATTCATAAAATAAGTAACCCACATATTCATTATTATTTTTAATTTTACTATTACTATTTGTATATAAAAATATAGCAGTCGCATAATCTTGCTTTTCTTTACTGTCAATTGTAGGTATATTATCATCATAATATCCATCATTTGTCATTTCAGCGCCACAGTCACTACAATATCTTGTTTTTTCATTTTGAATTGCTCCACATGTTTTGCATACTATTTGTTTACTGTTCAATAAACTCTTTTCTTTTAAATTTTCGTTTATTACTTTAATAAATTTATTTAGTAATCCCATTTTCTTCTCCTATAGTTTATTATATTTTGTGCTAACTCCTTTAGCTTTTTCAACTGGATATTTTTTCTTAGTTTTTTCTAACTTTTTTAATATTATTTCTTTAGGGTCTACATTTAGTTTCATAGCCATTTGAATACAATATGTAAATACATCTGCTAATTCTTCGCATACTTCTTCTTTATTATAATTTTCACTATCCCATTGAAAACATTCCAACAATTCTCCAGCTTCAATTGATATTGATTTAGCTAAATTTTCTGGTGAGTGAAACTTATCCCAATCTCTTTCTTCGTTAAATTGTTTTATATCCTTCATCAATTCTTCCATGTATTTACTCCCTTTAATTACAATTATTTGATTGCATTCTATCATAAAAGACATTTTTTTACAATAAATTGGTCATATCTTAATTCCTTATTCTCGGTTCAAAAAATTAATTTTTGTTAAATGCATAAAATCTATTGACAGAATCATAATATTAGTAGTATAATAAAAAAAGTTCGACATCGCGGGGTGGAGCAGTTGGCAGCTCGTTGGGCTCATAACCCAAAGGTCGATAGTTCGAGTCTATCCCCCGCAACCAACAATCGCAAGTCGTTTGAGATTTGCGAATTTTTTATTTACATAAAAAAGTGATGAAAAACTGGCGAAAATTTTAGAAACGAATTACTTAACACAAAAAAGAAGCGAAATAACCGCTTCTTATATTATTTTTGATTGTAAAAAACTATCCATTGTATTAGCAACTTCTTTAAATTCGTTATCAAAAACTTGAAGATGAAAAATATACAAATTCGGTAAAATTAAATGCTAGTAAAATAATATTAGATTATAGTTTAAAAAAAGAGAACAAACAGAAATAATAGAAAAATTAAATAACATAGAAAAGAGGATTAGAAAATGGAATAATAATTTATTACCATTTTCTAATCTTCTTTATTAGCCATTGCATATTCTATACAATTAAGAATTAGAGTATTCATAGAAATATTATGTTTGTTTGAATAAGTTGCTATTTCTTGATGTAATTTCTCTGGTAATCTCAATGTAAACTTTATATCTACATTTTTATAATTTTCTGGTTTAAATTTTTCAAATTTTTCTACTTTCATTTTATCACCTTTATATAGTATAACCATTTTACACCATCTAATTAAACCCTTAAAAAATGATATTGATTTTTAAGGTCATTTATGATATACTAAGCTAAAATTGTACAAGGAGGAAATTATGGAATTTGAAGAAAAAGTAAAAGATTTTTCAAAACGAGTAGAAAAACTACAAAAATCTATTACTACTGAAGAAGCAACGAAAACATCATTAATAATGCCATTTTTTAGTTTATTAGGATATGATGTATTTAATCCATTAGAATTTACACCAGAATATATTGCAGATGTTGGAATAAAAAAAGGAGAAAAAGTCGATTATGCTATTACTATAAATAATCAAATTACAATTTTAATTGAAGCAAAGTCAATAAATGAAAATTTACAAAAACATGGTTCTCAACTATTTAGATACTTTGGGACTACTACAGCTAAAATAGGAATATTAACAAATGGTATGATTTATAAGTTTTATACAGATTTGGAAGAGGCTAATAAAATGGATATTGCACCATTTTTAGAAATTGATTTATTAAACCTGAAAGATAGTGATATTGTTGAAATAAAAAAATTTTGTAAAGAAAACTTTGACATTGATACAATTATGAGTTCTGCTTCTAATTTAAAATATGCTAGTTCTATTGAAAAAATATTATCAGAAGAATTTGATAATCCGTCAGATGATTTTATAAAACTAATTTTAAATAAAGGAGTATATGATGGAGTTAAAACACAAAATATAATAGATAAGTATAGACCTATATTAAAAAAATCTATAAATCATTATATAAATACATTAATTAATCAAAGATTACAAACTGCTCTAAATAATCCTACTGAGATAGATAATGAAACAGAAGAAATAATAGAAGCAGACGATATTGTTACAACTAAAGAAGAATTGGAAAGTTATTATATTGTAAGAGCAATTCTTTCAGAAACAATTAATCCAAAACAAATATATTATAAAGATACAACTAGTTATTTCGGTATATTATACGATAATAAAGTAACAAAATGGATTTGTAGAGTATTTTTAAAAGAAAATGTTAAATTTTTAATAATACCTGACAAAGATAAGAAAGAAATTCGCTATGAAATAGAAAATGTTGCAGATATTTATAGGTTGAAGCAACAATTAATAGATAGATTAGAAAATATTACAAAATAAAAGGAGAAACATGAAATGGCAAAAAGTTGTAGCGTGTGTGGAAATAAAATTCCATTAGGAACAGCTTCAAAAGCAATAGATGGTATTTTGTGTGTCAATTGTTTGAATTTAGCAAATGGTTCTATTATGACAAGAAATATTCCAAAAAGTATTCAAGAAATATCTGAATATTATAAAATAAATGAAGAACGTAAAAAGATATTTACTGAAACTCAAACCTTAAAAAACTTTGGTTCATCTATTGTCCATATTGATAATAATAATAGATTATTTTATATTAATAAAACTGAAATTTATTACTCTTTTAATGAAGTTGTTGGATATACTGAAGAAAATATAACTGGACCTACTATTACAACAACAAAGAAAAAAGGAGGTATAACTAGAGCATTAGTAGGTGGAGCAATAGCAGGGCCAATAGGAGCTGTTGTAGGTAGTAATACAGCTGGTTCAACTTCTACTTCAAGCACTACAATTCAAACAAAGAAGTATATAGAGATTGAAGATTATTCGGGACATAGAAAAGTATTCATTCTTCCACCGAAAGGATTAAAAGAAACAATAGAAATGTGGACACAACAAAAAGAAAAAAAACAAAGTAATAATTTAGATAATATAGAAGAAATAAAAAAATATAAAGAATTATTAGATATGGGAGTAATAACACAAGAAGAATTTGATACAAAAAAGAAAGAATTATTAAATTTATAGTAAAAGGAGAAATAAAAAATGTCAAATGCCGATGAAATAATGAAATTAAAGGAGTTATTAGATAAAGATGTTATTACACAAGAAGAATTTGATAAAAAGAAAAAAGAATTATTGAATATAAAAGATAATACAGAAAAACAAAGTCAAAACAACAATAATTCTAAAAAGAGTTTTTTAAGTAAATTAGGTATTGAAAATAATATTACATTAACATCTAAAAAAAACAAGAAGAAAAGTTCACCGGTAGGAGTTATAGTACTTTTAGTATTTATTGTATTTGTAATTGTAGTAGGAACTTCTACAGATAGGCAATATGAAAAAATAAATCACATTAAAGAATTGCTTAATCAATATTCTATATCTTATGAAGAAGTTGATAATATATTAAAAAAATGTGGCTTTAATGACTATACTTTAGAAAAATCTATAGATAATGATGAAGTTGCAGATTCAAATGGTTTTAAGATACAAGAAAATGATATTATTGCATTTTTGGATATCAAAGACGGTAAAATATATTCAATATCATATAGTGATAAAATATTATATGAAAATGGAGCAATACAACACACTTTATCAGATTATATTATGACATTTGATGAACAAAGTAATACCAAAAGTACTACAATGGAACTTATAAACTCTATATTAAAGTCTCCATCTACAGCAAAATATGCACCTTTTACTGAATGGAAATTTTCAAAATCAGACAATACTATTATAACACAATCATATGTGGATTCTCAAAATGGATTTGGAGCAACAATTAGAAGTACCTTTCAGGTTACATACACAAATGGTAAAGTTACGTCACTTATTTTTGATGGTACTGAATATATAAAGTAAAGAGAACATATATAAAGTGGAAAATTTAAATGAATTATTAAAATACAAAAAATTATTAAATCAAGATATTATCACACAAGAAGAATTTGAAAATAAAAATTGGTTATTTTATAATGCTTTGAAATATATTAAAACATGATAAAATACAATATTAAACGCACTCATAACCCAAAGGTCGATAGTTCGAGTCTATCCCCACAACCAAATAACATTTTAAAAGCAAGTCTTTTACGACTTGCTTTTTTGTTTATTATATATTATAGCACTTTTTTCTTTATGATAATTACTCCTACCCCAATTATTGCAAGTGCTATTACTCCTATAATAGGATATAACACTACATTTTGCATTTGTTTTCCTGTTGGTGGTGTTATTGTTATTGTTGAATGTGGATAATTGTCATAGTTACTGTCTGTTTCTTGATTCTCTTCTCTACCTTCTTCACTTGGATTATAATTTCCCGGTGTTATTTTCTTTCTAACGTTGTCATTACTTGTTGCATCATATGTTTCATAAAATCTACCTACATCGTTGCTATATTGTATGATTTCTGTATCGTTTTCAAATGTTAAGTCATCATCATTTGTGCTACTTGTTAATAATTTTGTTGCGGTAAATTCTATTTCTTTTGATGTATCTGGGTTAATTATAGATAAAGAAGCCATTTCATTTGCTAAATATATTTTTGATTTATTTTTAACAGTATTATATACCTCGTCTGATAAGTAATTTCTATTTCTGTCTTCTGTTGGATTATTTGTACTATCTTGTTTATTTAATAAATCTGTTGGCGTAATATGGTACCACTTGTTGGCTACTGGATTTTCTTTTACATAGTCTTCGTATGATGATGCAACTAATTTTTCGTCTAAATAATCTACTATTTTATTGATTTTTAAAGTCACTAAATTAGTCTTATTTTCACCAAATTTATAATAATTTTCATTATTATAATCTATTTCTGATTTATTGTTAACTCTAATAGTATATGTTACTTCTAATGAAGCACCTTGAATAAGTTCGTTGTCTAATTCTATTTTTAATATACCTTGTTCTGGATAAATTAAATGTTGTAATGTTTCTGTTCGAGGGTCTCCATCTATTAGTATTTGTCCGTTTGACAATTTTAACGTAATATGTGATATTTCTTTTTCTAATTTTACACTTCCTCTTGGTCTTTCAACAATACCAAAGTTTATATTGTTATACTCATGTTGCTGTGTTTCATTACCAGCTGTTTGTCTTTGTTCATTTTCAATTGCTATTTCAATTCCAGGGCTTATTGCTGACATTTTTTTATACTCTTCATAATAGTTTTGTTCTTTGTTATAATAGTTAGTTTGTAAATTATAATTAATTGTTGAGAACTTACTATTTATATTTTGCCTTGTAGCCCAATCATCTACTGCTACTGAATATCCATCTGTATTCAAATACCAAAAAGTATAGTTATTACTATTTAAGTTATTTTTTATTGTATTTGAAGTAATGATTGTTGATTTATAGTCTTGTACTGTAACTTCTTTTTGTCCTACATTACTATAAATTGTTGTTCCATCTTTATATGTATATTTTAGCTTATATTTTCCTGGTACTAGTCCTATAAATTCATATACTCCATCTTGATCTGTTATATCAGTTGCATCTATTTCTGTACCTGGACTTGGATATATTTTTGCTGTTGTTTCAGTACCATTCGTATATTCTACTAATTCTACTGTTACATCTTTTGCTGTTCCTGTATCTTCACTTCCATATTTTCCATTTCCACGTCTTTCTTGGTTTGTCTTTAAATTTGAATCTGTGTAGTCTTCGAATACTGTTCCACTAACTAATTTTGTACCATTTCTATCATTTGTTCCTGCTTGCGTTATTGTTAGTCCTGGTGCCTTATCTGTATCGTCTTCATATGTATCTTCTTTATAAGGGTCAGCATTTCCTGGTGCTGAATCTGTGTCTATTCCTGCATAGTATTCTCCGTCTTTTTTTACAGAATATGAGCTGATTTCTACCACATTATCTATTGTAAAGCCTCCATTTAACAAGTCTTTTATGGCATCTTGTGATACTTCAAAGGTTATACTTGTTTGATACGTTTTTTGTGGTTCAATTTCACAATTTAAGTTTCCTACTATCTTTCCACCACTGCCATTTTGAGCTATTAAATGTGCACTATCATAATAATCTACTATGTCTTTAACTAGTACATTTAGTCCTGTTGATTGATTTGCTATAGTTATTTTATATGTTACATACATTTTTAAACCATCTGATTTTCCTAGTGCAGTATAATTAACGTAAGATCTGTATATTTCTCTTGTGTATCTCATATTTTTATAACTATATTTATATCCATCTGTTTTTACTCCTACTGAGAATCCATCTAATTTATTATCATAGCCTCCTTCACCTTCTAATATAAGTTTTCCTTCTGCGTTCTTTTGTATATATTTATTTCTTGCTGAATAATAGTAAGTATGGTTATATCCTTTAAAGCTTACATTTACTTCTGCAATATCATTTTGAATTGCTATGTCAGGTTGCTCTTTTTCAAATATACCTAGATTTATATGTTCTATTTTTAATACAATTTCTTCTCCTTCTGGATTTTCTGTTTTGTATCTTTTAATCTCGTATCCTGCTTCTTGAGTTGTTGCTCTCATTTTTATTCCTAGTGCATCTCCGTTTGGAGAAACATGGCTATCTTTTGGAGCATATTCTAATTGCTGAACAAGTTCTGAGGAATATGAGCCGTTCTCATATTTTAGTCCGTTTGTTATGTTTTCTCCTTGTTTAGAATTTCCATTTGTTCCAGAGTTTCCTTTTGTTGTTCCCCCTGCTATTACTTCGTATTCCTTATTTAGCTGTTCTCTGTCAATGTCTTTTGCTTTAGAACCATTATCTGCCTCTAAATCTATTTCTACATCATCATATTTTAGTCCATTGTATGAAAATTCTATATATGCACCATTTTCTTCTATATCTTTTATTGGAATACTTTTGAACTCATATTCTCCTCCTGTTGTTTTACATTCTTCTCCATATTTATTGCTAATGATATTACCACTAGCATCTTTTAACTCAATTGTTACTTCTTTTGTTAATTGGTCTCCATTGTAATGGTCATCTCTTTGAGAGGTTTTTCCTCCTTGTCCGTCGTCCCATACTAATCCTGATAAATCTACATATTTTTGTTCATTCTCTGCTTCAATTGTTATTGTTTCTCCATCTTCTCCGTAATCCTTTTATTAGCTTTTCGTATTCTGCTTCATAATATGGTTCGTATTTGCAACCTTCTTCAAATCCAATTTCTTCAATTCTATACCAATATTTTGTTTCTGTTTTTTCTAAATATATTTCTCCATTTGCATCTGTGGTTTTTTCTATTACTTCTACTATACAACTATCATCAATCGATACAAAACCTGAACCATTATTTGCTCTAATTTTTTTATATGGATCATATTTTGTAATCTTGAATTTAATTCCTTCTGCCTTCATAGGTTGTTTTGTTTCTTTATCTATTTTTCTAATCTTTAAATTTCCATAAGAAATATTATCAATTTTTACAGGTGTCATTACATTTTCGTCTACATTTGCTATTTTAAGTTTTTCTTCTTTAGCTTGATATTCTAATGTATATGGTGAGCGTATTTCTCTAATCTCATATTCTCCTATTGGTAAATGTTTAATTTCTTTCTTTCCACCTTTTATCTCAAAATCATCATCTACGCAACAATAATTATGTCCATTCCTTATAGGACCTGAAACGTGTACCACTGCACCATCTAATGATTCCCAAGTAATACCGTCTCTTTTTTCTATTTCTAAGCTACCTGTTGGAAGTTTTGCTCCATCTAAACTTAAATTATATCCTTCAAAATATGTTTTTTCACTTGGTATCTCTTTCCAATTATCAGAAATTTGTGAAGACCATATAACTTCTAATCTCTGGTGTTGTTTATCTGCCCATTTGCAATTTAATTCTGTTACTTCCCAAGTTTCTCTTACTGTCCACGAATAGTATTCTACCCATTTTTTTGTACGATTTATTGATATTTCTATGCTATCTACTTTATAAACATTTTTAGGCACTGCAATATAAAATTTTGAATTAAATGGTATATCACCTTTATCTGTAATCATAGGGTTACCATTTGAATCTACTATACTGTAATTAATGTTTTGTGTTCCACTTTTTCCAATTATTTTACCTGTACAGCTTATTATACTAGGTATTGAAGTCATATCTCCTTTAATTACTTCTAAATTTAGTTTATATGGACCTAATATATTTTTTCCGCTATTAGATAATTTTAATTTAGGTGTTAATGATTTATCAACAGTAATTTTATTTTCAGCTTTTACTTTGGTAGCAGGATTAACCGTAGCTTGAACCGATGTCTGGTGATAAAAATGAGTATCGCTATCCATTGCCTTTCCAGGGTCATAGCAATGACCATCACCCGTATTAAGATATTTATTGAGTGGAACTGCATTTTTCTTAAAATCTTTTACGTAACTAAATGTACGCGTTGAATGATTTGTATATAGATCTTCTAAGTAAGCTTTCAGTTCACCTTTGCTTGTAAAAGTAAAATCATCATCTGTATCATCTTTTTTAGTCGCTGCAATATTTACATTTGGTAATATAATTGTCATTATTAATATAATGAATGTAGTCAAACTTATAAAATGTTTTAACTTAATTTTTTTTGTCATTATTATCTTTCTTAATAATATTAAAATAACTAAAATAATAAATATTAATAATGTGAATCTTGCAATACCCGTACTAACAGATATTATAACTTCTGCTTCTGAATAATCATCTTCTTTCTTATCTTTGTTATTTTCTTTTGAATCCGTATCTTTTAAGTTATTTGTATTATTAGTTTTTGCAATCTCTGCTCCATTGGTAATTGTTCCTGTTGAATCTTCTGTCATATTTTTAGTAAGTATTACTTTTACTTCTTTTTCTTCTCCTGGAGATATCTTTGTTTTTGATAATTCTATATTTTTTAAAGATCCATCTGCATTCTTAGACCAATCTTGATTTAATTCCGTTTCAAATGTTAAATCTTCTGGAATATAGTCTACTATTTCTGTAATATAACCTTCTACTTCACCTTCGTTTTTAACTACAATTTTATATTCAATATATAATTTTGTATTTTTTAGTGTTTTTGCTGAAATTTCAATTTTTGCTAGTTTACTATTATTATAGTTATACTCTTTTTGTTTTTTGCCGTCATTAACAGTTATCTTTGATACATATTTCTGTAAAGAGAAATCAAAGATTTGTTTTTTTATTAATCCCATGTCAATGTTCTGTATATTTTGTCCATTTATAGTTATTGTATCTGTAACAGCTACTGTACTTTCTACACCATTTATTGCAACATCTTTTTTTACTACATCTGAATTCAATGTATCACTTACATTTTCCTTTTGATATGTAGTTAAATTATAGTTTGATGTATCATATTTAAATAATACTATATATTTTCCATTTCTAATATTATTAAATTGATATTCTCCATTTTGATTTGTAATTGTTTTTGCTGAGTTACCATCTTTGTCTTTAGCAATAACATTGCTTTCTATATCGTATAATTCAACATTTATATTATATATTAAACTTTCTCCTGAGTCTCTTTTTCCATCTTTATTTGAATCTTGCCATACTAATCCTTTTATACTATATGTTTTATCATTTACTTGTGAATTGTTATTTGAATTTGAAGAATTATTATTAGAATTATTATTAGATTCATTGTTACTATTATCGTTATTGTTGTTATTTGAATTATTATCATCTTTTTCTTCATCTTCTATACTCTCAGAATTATCTATTGATAATATTCTGTTTTTAATCGTATTAGATATTACTGTATCTATATTATTTCCATTTCCACTTACAGTCATAGTATTTTCTATTTCTGTATCATTTAAAATTCCCGTAACTTTTGCCTTAATTTTTATATTTATCATTTCATCTGCTGGTAACTTTAGATATTCAGAAATTAACCCGTCTTTAGTACTAGAAGTCGTTTTTACTGTTTTAATATAATTTTCTCCTGTTTCATTTAATTCCCATACATCATATTCCATTTCAATTAAATTTAATTCTTTTGGTAAATAATCTTGTATTTGTATTGAAATTGCTTCTCCCGTTGTATTTTTTCCCACAGTATCTATAACAAAATTATATTCAATTTCATCACCAAATTTTATATTTTTTCCTTCTGTTTCTGATGTTTGTATTACTTTAACAGCGTAACTATAACTTTTATTACCATACTCATTTGGGTAGTAAATTTCTCCGTTTGTGTTATCTATAATTGTTGCAGCTAAATTTAAATCGTATTCATAAATATTAGATTTATAACTGTTTTGTTCTATCTCAATATAGATTCTCATAAATCCATTTGCTTCTATTTTTTTAGTATTAATTGACAATTTATTGCCATTAATATTTATATCACTGTTATCTTTTTCTATTTCACTGTCTGAATAGTCTATTTCCACACTTTTATATTCAAATTCTTCTGGAATTTGAGATAATACCATTATGTCATTCTTTTCAGTATTAGTATTATTATAAACCCAAAATTGGTATATCCATCTATTTTCTCCTTCATTCTTAAGTGCAAATAATCTAGAATAAATCTCTCCTTTTTTTATTATATTATTAAATGTAGTATTATAAGTCTTTGTCTTGTTTACATAAACATTTAAATCGCATTTTATAGTCTTTTCTTCTGTATCTTCTTCTATATTATTTACTTTAACTTCATAATATAATTGTACAGTTTGATTTTCTTTAATACTATCTATAGTTTTTTCATATTCTGTTATACTGTCATCATACTTATATAATCCATCTTGTAACATTTGATCGTCATCATAATTTTCTTCTTGTTCCTGCATTATTGCATATGTCGTTCCCTCTGGCACATTTCCCATAACTTTAACATTATCAATAGAATCATCTGTAGTATTAGTAACCCTTATTATATATTTAATAATCTCATCTTCATGTACAGAATCGCCATCTGATAAAACCTTATCTCCAACCTTAGCAACAGTCTCTACCTTAAGTCCAGTTTCTTCCACTGTATCCCCTGTCTCTGATATTATATCTCCTGTTTCTGATATTGTAGCAATACCAGCATTATTATCCATATTTTCATCTTGTGAATAAGAAACTACTTGCATTGTTGGACCAAATTCTGATTCTTCTATCTGTGGTTTTTTAATGATAGATTCCAAACTTACTTCTATTTGTTTGCTATCTTTTCCTTCATTGTTGTAATCAATACTTGTTGCTGTTTCATTTGCATACATAACACTTATATTGCCTTTAGTACTTTCAAACTCTTTATTTAATATTACTGTTGCTGGAATTATAACATTTGCACCATATATCATAGAATCTTGATTATAACTATTCTGAGTTCCATCTAATTCAATTTTTATTGCTTTTGCTCCATTGTTATCCACAACTTCTGCACTTTTTATTGATAAGTTGTTGTCATATAATAATGAAACATCTCCTAAGATAATTTCTTCTACTTCATTTGGGAAAGTTAATAATATTATTGGATTTCTAAACAAATTATATTTCATACTATTTGTTTTTAAAGTAGCTGTTATATTTACTTCATTTTGTATTTTATTTGTTAATTCTGTTTTGTCTATTTTAACATCAATATTTGTTTCAGCATTTTTTATTTCTGCAAAATTACTAATATAAGCTCTAGCTATTTCTTGCACTTCTTGTTCTTCTTTTATTTCTAATTTTCCTTCTGACTCTTGTTCCTCTACTATTTCTAATTTTTCTTCTGTTTCTTGCTCTTCTTCGTCATCTCTATTAATTATATTTCTTAAAACTACATTTTGGCTTGTTTGTATTCCTTTGTAATTGTCATTTAACATTGTTTCTTTTATAGCTTTTTTATTTTGTAAATGAATACTTCCTATTTTTAAAGGTTTTGTAATTTTTATTCTTAGTTCTGTGATTCCTTCTCCATAATCAACTTCAATGATTCCACTTTCTGAAACTGGTGAATCTCTATCAATTTCTGCTACTATTTCATCATTTTCATTTAGTATTTCTATTTTTCCGTTTTCTCCTAAAATGTCCAATACTTCTAATTTACTAAATCTCGTAGTTTTATAGACAATTTCATCTGTATTTATTATATTTTCGCTACTATCTATAAAATTGTCTTCTGTAGCTATTATTGTTTCATCTGCAACTTTTTCATAACTAATATCTATTTCTGTGTTTTCTAAATATGTTGTTTGTTCATTTGTTCCATTTTGTGCATTTGAATAAATATATCCATTATAAATTTCACTTGTTTGTATTCTAGTTGATACTAATCCTCCAACGTTTTCTGTAACATATTGCTGTAAATTACATTGTGTTTCTACTTCTAAATTGCTGTCATCATATAATGTTTCTTTTACATTAGCGTTTATTTCTATATTTCTTTCTACGTTTTCATTATTATAACTATTTTCATCATAATAATAAATAATTTTGTACTCATCACAAGCATTTTCATCGTTGTTATTATAAATGTTTCCGTCTTCGTCTGCTTCATTTGTTGTATATATGATTAATTCTCCATTTTCTTGGTTGTATTGGTAATTTGGTTCGATTCCGCTTTCTTTTCCATTTGTTGCTTTTGTGCTTTTACCAAGTACTATTACTTTTTGAGGATAATTTTCTTCGATTTTTGGAGATGACAAAGTAACCTCTGTTGATTTTAGAGGTTTATATTCTTCAGCTTTTGGGAAGTCTATACCTGTTTTTAAATTGACTTGTACTAGTACTCCTTTTTCTTCTTCATCATTTAAACTGTAATTACAATATTTTTCTAGTTCAAGACTTGCTGTTGCATTTGGCTCTTGAGTAATTTCATTATTTTCTTGATTCTCTATTGTGTCTAATGCAGTTGAAATAATTAACATAAAATTACTATTTATAAGTAGCATTGTAAGTACAATAATCCCAATTATCTTGCTTGTTAATCTTCTCATAGTTAATCTTCTCCTTATTAACCTTCTCACTATTAATCTTCCTGCTATTAATCTTCCTGTTATTAATCTTCCTGTTATTAATCTTTTTGTTATTAATCTTCTTGCATTAAAATATTATCCTTCTTTTTTATGGTACTCTGTGACCAGCATTTTTTCAAGATGGTTAACAAGCATTATTTTGAAATTGCTCTTTTTCCCTTTAGGGAAGCTACTTTCTGGTGTTTTTTTAAATATTTTTTACATTTTTGTAACATTTATTACATATTTTTTGTTTATTTTGCTTAAATCACTTATTTACGTAACTTTAGAATTTCTATAGGAAATTTTTTTGTTTTTCTAATTTTTTTATTTTTTATAATTTTATACATATTTCTATGCTAAAGATAATACAAAATAAATAAGGACTGCCCTTATTTTTCTTAAGGACTGTCCTTATTATTTTATAATTTATATTACTTTTTTCTTAATTACTATTATTCCTGTGCCTAGTATTACAAGTGCTGAAATTCCGATTGATATTGGTAATATAAAATTTAAATTTTTACCTGTACTTGGCGTTACAATTACTGTTTCTGCCCAATCTTCATCTGGTTCTTGTGGTGTTGTTCCTGGTACAAAGCTTCCTGGTATTTGTACAATTTTTGAGCCTCCATCTTTTTCTACTTCAATTATTTCTGTTTCATTTTCTAGAGATATTTCGTCTGTTGCTGATAATGCTTTTGAAACTTGTAAATTGACTTTGCTATTTTCGCCTGGACAACATTGTTGATTTTTTAATGCTTCTGTTAATAAAATTATTTTATTATTGATAGATGATGTGTCTCCAAATACACTTTCATTAACTAGAGTATTTTTGTAATTTTGTTCTAATTCTTCTTTTGTTATTGCTTTCCAATTGGTGTTTTTATCTTCTTCGTATCCCCAATCTCTGTCTAAGTAATCTATTACATTATTTGCTCTAGCCCATACTACTTCTGATTTATTAACCCATCCTTTTGTTTCGTTTCCTGCTTTTAATTCAAAATTAGTACTGTTTGATTTTGATCTACTCATTGCTTCACTACCAAATTTGTAATAGTTTTCATTAACTAAATCTACTTCACTTTGGTTTTCAAATTTAAATTCGTATGTTACTTCTAGTTTTGCTCCTTGTATTAATTCATTGTCAAGTTCAGCTTTTATAAATCCTGAATTTCCATTTGCTGGTCCCATATAAGTTAAGTAAGATTTTTCTCCAGACATATTTCCTGCTTCGTCTATTGTTACATCTGATATTACCTGACCATTACCTAATGTTACTTTCATTGCACTTATACGTTTTGTTAATTGAATACTTTGTATTGCTCTTTTAACTATTCCAAAGTCAATGTTTCTAATTTCATAAGTATATTGGTCACCACTTGATGCTGTATATGCATCTTCATATTCTACTCCTATTTTCATTTTAGGTGTTATAGAATCCATTGTACGATTTGGCGTTATTTTAGTAGAATCCGAACTATTTGTTTTGATTTTTAATTCTTCATCTATTTCTTGTCTTTTTGCATAATCGTCTATTGCGTCTGTATAACGTGTATCTACATTATTATTTTGAACTCCGTCTCCTCTATACCATTTACCATTTCCTTC
>CANQNU010000036.1 GCA_947625295.1 uncultured Clostridia bacterium
GAGGATGTGGGATGAGATATAGATACAGGAAACCGTAGACCGGGATGTCGAGAGCCGCGTTGCCGGGATATGGCGGATATAGAGCGTGTGGAATCCGGGCAGGGGTCCGGAGTGGCGAAGCACGGTCTTTTTTTTGCGTTTTGTGTGGGAACAGATTAATTATAGGGTATGGATCTATTGTATTTTCTGTATTTTTTGCTTTTAAGGGGCTGGGGCTTTTGAGAAAGATAGAGAAGTGAAAAAGGTTCATAAGGTAAAAGTAAGAAAACTTTATTGTATTAGTGGTTATAACGAAATGAAGAACATTGATATCAAACACTATGGACAAGTTAAAGAGTCATATTATTTGTGTGGTGACTAGAAATTATCTCTAGTGAGTAAACAAAATTATTATCAAAATATATACACAAATATGTGCTGTATAGTGAGGGATTATATTATGGGACTTATTCATTTTAATGTACCGCCTTTTGTAGGTACCGAATTTAAGTATATGCAAGAAGCCGTAAATAATCACAAGATTTGTGGTGATGGTCCTTTTACCAAGAAATGTGATGAATGGCTTGAAAAACGTTTTAATGCAAAAAAAGTAATGCTTACTACTAGTGGTTCATCTGCTCTTGATATGGCAGCAATTCTTTGTGAAATTAAACCTGGCGATGAAGTGATTCTTCCAAGCTATACATTCTCAAGTACGGCAAATTCTTTTGTTCTTGCAGGTGCAACTTTAGTATTTGTGGATATTCGTCCTGACACTATGAATATTGATGAAACTAAAATTGAGGATGCAATTACTGAGAAAACCAAGGTTATTTGCCCTGTTCATTATGCGGGTGTTGCTTGTGAGATGGATATAATTATGGAGATTGCAAGAAAACATAATTTGCTTGTTGTGGAGGATGCAGCACAGGCAGTTATGAGTACATATAAAGGACAGGCATGTGGAACTATTGGTGATTTTGGTTGTTTTTCTTTTCATGAGACCAAGAATTATTCTATGGGTGAGGGTGGTGCTATTGTCATCAATAACGAAGCTTATATTGAAAAAGCTGAAATTCTTCGTGAAAAGGGAACCAATAGATCGCAGTTCTTTCGGGGGCAGATTGCAAAATACAATTGGGTTGATTTTGGTGATTCTTATTTGCAGTCTGACATTAATGCAGCATACCTTTGGGCGCAGTTAGAGGTAGCAGATGATATCAATAATAATCGCCTTGTCGCATGGAATGCATATTATGAAGCATTTAAAACTTTAGCAGATAAAGGGATTATTGAACTTCCTACAATTCCTGAAGGTTGTATTCATAATGCTCATATGTTTTACATTAAGTGCAAGGATTTTGATAAGAGACAGGCATATATTCAGTTTATGAAAGAAAATGAAGTTCTTTGTGTATTCCATTATGTGCCGCTTCATAGTGCTCCTGCAGGATTAAAGTTTGGACGATTTAATGGAATTGATAAGCATACAACTTCTGATAGTGATAGATTAGTGCGATTGCCAATGTACTATGGTATTAAAAAAGATGATCTTCAAAAGGTTATAGATAAGACATTAGAGTTTTTTGATAAGTAATACAGAGAGAAGAATGAGGATGAGTTAGAGTGATACGAGTTGCAATTGTAGGTGGAAAGATTGATTCTGGAGGGAAAAAGAATTTAATAATGGAGTATTATCGACATATAGATAGAAATCAAATACAATTTGACTTTATATGCGATTCCGATTCACAGGCTATTCCTAGAAAAGAAATAGAGTCACTTGGTGGAAGAGTCTATAAAATAAGACCATATCAAAATATTATTGGTAACATGGTTGATATATATACACTATGTAAAAAAAATAAATATCCTATTATGCATGCCTACAATAGCACAATGAATGTTTTCCCGATGTTTGTTGCAAAGATAGCTGGCGTGCCGGTTCGTATTTCTGAAAGCCTTTCTATGGCTCATGAAGATGACAGTAAGACTAAAATTAAGAAAATTATTCGACCTATGTCTAAGCTGTTTGCAAATTATTATATGTCATGTGGTGATGATTGTGGTCGTTGGCAATTTGGCGATAAATTATTCAATGCAGGTAAGGTAGATGTTTTTAAGACGGTAGTAAATACAGAGTTTAATTCTTACAATCCCGAACTAAGAGATAAAACAAGGAAAGAGTTTGGATGGGAAAACAAGATTGTAGTTGGACACATTGGACGATTTACTCCACAGAAAAATTCTGTTCGTATGATTGAAATTTTTGCTGCTATTTCAAAGAAAGAGCCTAAAGCGGTTTTATGTTTAATTGGTGATGGAGAGTTAAAAGAAGAAATGATGGCAAAGATTGATGAACTCGGAATCAAAGCTCAGGTTACGTATCTTGGTAGGAGAGAGGATATTCAACAGTTCTATAATGCAATGGATATTTTTCTGCTTCCATCACTGTATGAAGGGCTTCCTGTAGTAGGACTTGAAGCTGAGAGTTGTGGATTGCCAGTATTCTTTTCTACAGAAGTAACAAGAGAAGCGGATGCTTGTAAACTTGGTCATTTTATTGATTTGACTGAGACAGAGGATGTATGGGCTAATGAAATACTTAAGACTGTTTATGAAAATATATCTATTAGAAAAAGTCACGCAAAGGAAGTTGCAGAGGCTGGTTTTGATTCTGCGTTTGAATCAATTAGAATACAAAAATATTATTTAGATGCAATTGAAAAGGAAAAAGTAATATAAGGGAATTTCAATGTTGGGGAACGTTAAAATAAGCATTATAGTATCTATATATAAGGTTGAGAAGTATATTCATACATGTGTTAAGAGTTTAATTAATCAGTCATATAAAAATTATGAGATTATACTAGTCGATGATGGTTCTCCTGATAATTGTCCAAGTATTTGCAATGAATACGCTTCCAATTATGATTTTATTAAGGTTGTTCATAAGAAAAATGGGGGATTATCTGATGCTCGTAATTATGGATTGAATTATGCCATAGGAGAATATGTTACTTTTGTTGACAGTGATGATTATGTTTCGGAAGACTATTTAGAGGTTTTGGTCGGATTAAAAGAAAAGTATAATGCAGACATTTGTGTTGGTGGACTATGTACCTTTTTTGAGGGAGAAGTACCTAATCCGTCTAAGAGGATTAAAGATGCTTGTTTTACTGGCTTGGAAGCCTTAGAACATATGTTATATCAAAATATGCTTGATTCTAGTGCTTGTGCAATGATTTTGCCTTTAACAATTGCAAAGAAAAATCTATTTCCTGTTGGAAAGTATCATGAGGATGATTTTACCACATACAAATATTACACAAGTGTAAATAAGGTTGCTGTAACTACAAAGTCTGTTTATTTTTATCTACAAAGAAGAGGAAGTATAATGCATGCTTTTGGAAGGGCAAGTTTAGATGAATTAGATGCGGCAGATAATTTGGTGAGTATATGTAAAAGCAAGTGGCCGCAATTAGTTAAGGCAGCATATTCGAAGAAATTTAGCGATTATTGTCAAGTATTATTAAGTACCGATGAAAAAGAATTGAGAAAGTTCCATGTGTATACTAGAATTTCTAGTTTTCTCAATTGTTATAAACAGAAAATGGTTTTTGATTGCAAAGCCAGGGTAAAAAATAGAATTGCTGCTATTATTCTCTTGCTTGGCGAAAAGTATTTACGAACAATTAAAAAATTATTATAGGAGCTTTTTTGGTGATATATATAATGCAAATGGTGGCAGTGTTCGCTCTGTGGCCAATCAAAAAGTTAAATATTAGAATTCATAAAACAATAATAGAGGGGAAAAATCTATATTTGTTTTTGATTTTTTTAATGTTTTTTTTAACAATGGGACTTAGAGGAATAAAAGTAGGTTCCGACACTCAAACATATATGTGGATCTATGAATCGATTATGGATTCCAATAGTTTTATGGAAGCTTTAAGTCGTTCTACGATTAATTCAGCACCAGTTTATGTAGGGTGTCAATATTTTATATCTAGGTTATTTGATTTTAAACAATTGAGTATTTTAATTAACTCGTTTGTTGTAGCTTTTGGATTTTATACTTTTATAAAAAAGAATTCTAATAATTATCTTTTATCTGTATTTTTGTTTGTGGCATTAGCTTTATACTTTGAGAGCATGAATGGAACACGACAGTTTATGGCTGTAGCTATTGGTGTGAATGCGTATGAATTGATAAAACATAATGTTAAGTCGAAAGTTGGATGGTTACTTTTCATAATTTCAATAGGTATACATAATATAGTTATCGCTTTGGGACTAGCATTCATAAGTTTCTTTATAAAAAATAGAAAAAAATCTATAAATAATGTGTTTGTTTATGCTTTTTTATTGTCTACAAGCATAGGTGTTTTTGCTTCCTTTGGAATTGAGATAATGGTGAAACTGTTTCCATATTATAACATCTATTTAAATGGAGTTAGTAGTGCACAGATATTGCAATCTACAGGTAGGGGCCGTATTGTTTTAGTATACTTGTTTTTGGCTATAATAATAGGGTATTCATTTTATACATTTAAAAATAATATTAAAAAGAAAAATGCAATTGATAAAGATGATTTATGTGCTGCTTTAATTTGCTTTATATTGGGAGTTTATTTTTCTAAGGACTTTTTGCTCACTAGAGTACTTTGGCCTTTTTTAAGTTTGCTTATTGTATTTATACCTAATTTTATATCTTCGGTAAATAGAAAACAATATAGACTCATTATGATGTGCTTATATGTTGTCTTAAGCATATATTGGTTGATGAATTTAATTGAGAATAAAAGTAATATAATTCCATATAGTTTCTTTTGGAAATAAGGTGATTGATTTGAATAATTATTCAGAATTAATATCAGTTATTGTACCCGTGTATAATGTTGAAAAGTATATTAGGAGATGTGTTGATTCAATTCTGTCGCAGACATATTCTAAAATTGAAATTATATTAGTTGATGATGGTTCGACTGATAACAGTGGAATTATTTGTGATCAGTACGCTGATGAAAACGAAAATGTAGTTGTGATACATAAAAAAAACGGCGGCTTGTCCTCGGCAAGAAATGCGGGACTTGATGTTGCAAACGGAAAGTATATAGGTTTTGTTGATTCAGACGATTGGATAAAGAATACAATGTATTCAAATTTGTTATTAGGATTAATTAACTCTGGTAGTCAATGCTCTACATGTGGAGTGCTTATTAGTGATGGTATACATAGTAAAAAATATGATAGTATTGGCAACAAAAAGATTTTTTCGAGGAATGATGCGATTATAGAAATTCTTATGGAAAGAAATATTGATGTTAGTGCATGCAATAAATTATATCAAGCTAACTTGTTCAATGGAATTAGATATCCTGTTGGTGAGAATAATGAGGATGCAGCAATAATATTAGATATATTGGATAGAATCACATCAATTGTACACGTTGGTACCGACGAATATTTTTATTTTCAGAGGGCTAATAGCATTTCTAATACCATAAGCAAGAATAATTTAGTTAATCAGTATGAACATGCAATTAAAATGCATAGTCATGTGAGAGAGCGTTATCCTCAGTTAGCCGAGTATTCGGAGTTTTATATATATATGCAACTGATTTCTATTGAACGAAAAATTATTAAGATGCGTAAGGATAAGGAATTACGTGGAATGTATATACAATATTATAAAATTTTGAAAGAATATGATACAAAAAGAAATAGAAAAAGATTATCTCACAAAAGATATGTATTGCTCATACTTTTAAAATTATTTTGGCATTTACGGTTATGAAGAAATGGTTAATCAAGGAGTGTAGCAGAAAATGCAACGAAAAATAATCATAGCAAATACATATTATCAACTGATTATAGCGATTCAGATGAAACTGACTATATTTAAGAATTACTATGTGTGTCTTATGATATCGGATCATTCAAGAAATGCGGATAAAATATATGAAAAATTGAGTGAATTGTTAGTATTTGATGAAATTCATTATATAAAAACAAAGGAGTTAATTACAGATAGAAACTGCATTGATAAAATACAGGATTGCATTTATATATGTTTTATGAAAAAAAATCGATATAGTTATATACTAAGCGATATTTCAGATAAATTTTTTAACGAACTCATTTGTTACAATTATGGTGTAGATATATATGGATTGTATGCTGAATTATATAATAGTAATAAAGATATAAAAATTTCTTTGTATGAAGAAGGTATATTATCATATGGCGTTACAGCATCAATGAATTACAAAAAAAAGATAATAAAAATAATAAGACATATGCTTTGTAAGAAAGATATTACAGAGGCATTTAGTACATTTTATTGTTTTTACCCAGAATTATATAAAGGATCATTAAGTGTGCATGCTGTTCCGCAAATTAAATTAAATAGTGAGTGTTCAGATATTCTTAGTAGATTATTTAATGTGAGTAGTGAAAGACTAACGTATCAGGAAAAATATATATTTTTTACAAGTGTTTATGATTTTGAAGGCGGAAGTCCCATAGGTGAGTATGAAGTTGCGTGTGCAATTCGAAAAATTGTAGGCGAGAATAATCTATTGATAAAAACACACCCGAGAGATATACGAACTATATACGAGGTCAATGGTTTTAAAGTAGATAAAAATTCATCATTACCATGGGAAGTGATTCAACTTTCTAAAGATTTTTCCAATTATATTTTTTTGACTGTAAGCTCAGGAAGTGTTTTAGCTGGTAGTCTTATGTCGACAAATCCTGTAGATACATTTTATCTTTATAAATGCTGTGATTTAACTGGAAACTTGTTAGCACAAAAGACTGCTAATGATATATATAATCTATTAAGCAGCGAAAAAATGAAAAAAATATTTAAAAATGTGAAAATTGTTGAGCGATTGGTGGAAATCGATAGAAACTGTAAATGATTAAAAATAGCTGTTTTTTAAAATTATTGTTTGGAGATGAATAATAATTGTGGAACGATGGTCATTGCAAGCGTTATAAGCATAGTTATGATGCTTATAACGAATATTCTGTTACTGCTGATATTTCAAATTTGTATTGAAGGATTTTTTTGTTGAAAATGCTCTGGTGCGAACCATTAATAACTAAATAGTTATTAATGGTTCGCACCAGGGTGGGTGGTAATTAAGTAAACCTAAAATTTTTTGAAATTTAGTGATGAATTATATGTGTTTATCGTACAACTTTAGATTATGAGAATATAAAATTCTTTTGATATGCTAGAAATTTATAGTAAAGTTTATATGTTGGATAATATTAAAAAATTAATAGGAGAATATATTTATGAAAATTGTAGCAATTGTACCTATGAAACTCAATAATCAGCGGCTGCCACAGAAAAATACGAAATGTTTTACTAATGGTAAGCCGCTTTGCTATTATATTTTATCAACATTACTTACTGTTAATGGTATAGATGATATATATGTTTACTGCAGTAATCCTGATATACAAAAATTTGTTCCCAAAGGTATAAAATATCTGCGACGTCCTGATTTTTTAGATAAGGATACAACAAAAATTAATGATGTTCTTCAATGTTTTGCAGAGGATGTATCTGCTGATATTTATGTAATGGCGCACACAACGGCGCCTTTTGTAAAAAAAGAATCTATTGAGATAGGTATACAGGCAGTTGTAAGTGGGAAATATGATTCTTCATTTGCTGCAAAAAAATTACAGGATTTTCTATGGAAAGATAATATTCCATTTAATTATGAATTAAATAATATTCCGCGCACGCAGGATTTAGATGTTATTTATGAGGAAACCAGTGGATTTTATATTTATAAAAAAGAAGTTATAACTAAGTTAAACCGCCGTATCGGTGATAAGCCATATATAGTTGAAGTGAGTGAGGTTGAAAGTGTTGATATTGATGAAGAGGAAGATTTTATAATAGCAGATGCAATATTTAATCATATTATAAAATGATTTTTTCAAAAATACAGATGAGGCATATGATGGAAAAATACTCTGATACGAGGGGTGCATATGGAAAAAATTAAGGTGTTGGACTGTACTTTAAGAGACGGCGGATATTGTAACCAATGGAAATTTGGATATGCAAATGTCGGAAAAATAATAACAGGTCTTATTGATGCAGGAATAGATATTATAGAATGTGGGTTTCTTACAGACAGGGTTGAATATGATTCAAATATAACAAAATATACGTCTTTACAGGAAGCAGCGTGTGTTATTCCCGGTGAAAAAGCAGGAAGCATGTTTGTATGCATGGTAAATTATGGGGAGTATGACCCGGGGAATATTCCAGAATATGACGGAAGCTCAGTAGACGGATTCAGGATTGCGTTCCATAAAAAAGATATGGATGCTGCCCTCAGGATGTGTGAAGAAATAAAGAAAAAGGGGTATAAGGTCTTTGTGCAGGCAATGGTTTCCTTAAACTATAACGATACGGAATTTTTAGAGCTGCTTTACCGTGTAAATTCATTTGAACCGTATGCCTTTTATATAGTTGACAGTTTTGGGGTTATGAAGAAGAAAGATCTGATAAGGCTGTTTTACCTGGTAGAACATAATCTTAAAGCAGGAATCATGATAGGATATCATGCGCACAATAACATGCAGCTTGCATATTCAAACGCACAGACGCTTGTGGATATACATACTGACAGGGAAATGATTATTGATTCAAGTGTTTTTGGGATGGGAAGGGGAGCCGGAAACCTTAATACTGAGCTGTTTGTGGAATATCTTAACAATAATCTGGACAAGTCGTACCAGATGCAGCCGCTTCTTGCAATCATTGATCAGGTACTGGGGAAAATGCATGAGCAGAATTACTGGGGATATTCACTGCCTAACTATCTTTCAGCAAAACATAATACTCATCCAGATTATGCAGGATATCTTGATGAAAAAAAGACCCTGACTGTAGAAAACATGGATGAAATATTTGCTTTAATGGATAATGGTAAACGTTCCAGGTTTGATAAGGAATACATAGAAACATTGTATACAAAATATCTTGCTTCTGGAAAAGCACAGGAAGACCATAAAGAGGAACTGGCAGAAAAACTTAAAGGTAAGAAAATACTTCTTATAGCTCCGGGTAAAAGTTCTGCTGATGAAAGCAATAAAATTCATGAACAGATGAAAAAACCTGATGTTATAAGTGTAAGTATCAATTTTGATTATTCAGGGACAGATTATATTTTCTTGAGTAATCTTAGAAGATATAAAGAATTGGATAAAAATATTTATGAGAAGTGTATTGTTACATCTAATATTACGTGCGATAAGGCATATTTGAAAGTAAGATACAGAGATTTGTTAAATGATGTGGAAACAGTAAAAGATAATGCAGGATTAATGTCAATTAAATTTTTTATGCAATTTAATGTTAAAGAAATTATACTTGCTGGATTTGATGGGTATTCACATGATTTAAAAGAAAATTATGCTGATAGCTATATGGAATTAGTGGTAAAAAGTGTGACGCTTGACATTATGAATGCTAGTATAACGGAAGTAATTCGTAAATATGCAGCGCAAGTGAAAATATCTTTTTGTACTAATTCAAAATATGTTTTGATATGAAATAAGAAGGCGATTAATATGGAAAATAAAAAGCTTGTATCTGTGATAATACCGGTTTTTAATATTAAAGAATATATTAAATATTGTATAGAATTAGTAATTCATCTGTGTTTTGGAGGATGTCATGGAAAGTTATTATTTAATCAACAGAAAGTTGGAAGAGTACCCGTTAATTAGTGTAATTGTACCTGTATACAAAGTTGAAAAATATCTTGATAAATGTATTAAATCAATTACAAATCAAACATATACTAATTTAGAAATTATTTTGGTTGATGATGGTTCACCTGATAAGTGTGGAATGTTATGTGATTTGTGGTGCAGCCGTGATAAGAGAATAAAAGTTATACATAAAAAGAATGGAGGATTATCCGATGCAAGAAATGTTGGTATTACAGAGGCAAGAGGAAAATATGTAGGTTTTGTTGATAGTGATGATTATATAGAACCTGACATGTATGAAAGATTAATGTATGCATTGATTGAAACGCAAGCAGATATTAGTACATGTTATGCAATAACAGAGATTAATGGTGAGAGTACTTGTGTAAAAAAAAATAATCGGTGTTTTATTTTAAATTCATATGAAGCTTTAGAAGATTTATTTGTTCAAAATAAATATCTTAGACATGCTGCATGGAATAAACTATATTGTAGAGAGATCTTTATGTATATAAATTTCCCTGTAGGAAGATTATTTGAAGATGCAGCGATTATGTATAGGATATTTACAAATATTCAAAAAATAGTATGTTTAGATTCCCAATTGTATCATTATGTAATTAGAGATGGGAGTATTACGAATAATAAATATAATATAAAATCTATAAAGGATCAAATATCTAATGGAATGGAAGCTATGAGTTTTTTTGAAAATAACGCAAAGGTACAGAAAGCGGTATACTGTTGGAATACAAAATGTTTTCCATTATTGTGGGAAAAAGCCTATGAAAATAATGATGATATTACATGCGAATATATTATTAAATGTTTTAGAAGTATAACCACATATACAAGAATGTGGTTTTTAAAAAAGAAATTAAAAATGCATGCAATATTATTTGTAATTAACCCCAATTTATATTATATGATTAAAAGATTGAGGCAAAAGAATGTTACTTGTTTCTAAATATTTTACATTAAAAAGAAAAATCAGAGAAATATTTTTGATGATATGTTCATATAGCGGACATTGTAAGGAGATAAAACAATATAAAAATAACACAGTAGTATTATGGGGTATACCTGAATATGGTAATCTTGGTGATCAGGCTATAACATATGCTGAACTTGAATTTATAAAACAAGTATTGCCAAAACAAAATATTATTACAATTCCAGAAAATAAATGCTGTGAATATATATATCCTATGCGAAAAATGGCACAACAAAAGCACTGTATATTTATTAGTAATGGTGGGGGTAATATGGGCTCTCTTTATAAATATCAGGAGAGTATAAGACAAATGCTTATAAAAAATATAAAGAATTGTAAAATTATTGTTTTCCCTCAGTCAGTAGATTACATATATGGCAGCAATACGCATAGAAAAGCACAAAAAATATATAATAAAAATTCTAATATATCTATGTTTGCCAGAGATATAGTTAGTTTTGAAAAGATGACAAAATTGTTTCCTAAATGTAAAATAAAACTATGTCCGGATATAGTAACGTTTCTTGATAGAAGATATATTGAAAACTTATCTGAAAAAAAAGGAATACTTTGTTGTCTTAGAGAAGATAAAGAAGTGAATGAAAATTCAAAGAATATGGTGGAAAAAATTCTTACGTATATCGGAAAGGATAATTGTGAATGTATAGATACTTACGGACAACAATATGTAAGAGAATTTTTTGAACAGGAAGGGCAGATTGAGTATTTTTGGAAACGAATTAAGACAGCGAAGCTGGTAGTTACGGATCGGCTGCATGGAATGATATTTTCTATGATAAATGATACACCTTGTATAGCATTGGATAATTCTACTGGAAAGGTATTGTCATTTTACGATTCATGGCTTATGCAGTCAAAGGGAATTAAAGTGTATAATAATAATCTTAATGAAATTAAGGAATTTATAGATGAGTGCTTATATAGTAACTTACAAGTGAATTCATATGTTGACCTTAAAGAAAAATTTAAAGAATTGGCATGGGAACTTGCAAAAAGTTGTGAAGAGGAATTAGAACAATGAATTCAGAATCAAAGGTAAAAAATGTTGCTAAAAATACAATAATGGGTATTTTAAATAATTTAGCATTAGTTGCGCTTAATCTAATTTCTAGAAAGATGTTTTTGAGGTATATAGGAATTGATTATTTAAGTATCGGACAAGTGATAAATAATATACTAAGTATTTTGGCATTTTCAGAACTCGGTGTAGCAAATTCGGTGCTATATATGTTATATAGACCCGTTGCGAAAAATGACACTGAAAGAATTGCAAGGATTATTGGTTCCTATAAAAAGATAAATAGAATTATTGGGTGTATAATTATTATTCTTGGTATTATGTGTATGCCTTTTTTGAATAGATTTATACATACATCTATTGATATAAATATAGTATATTCGGTGTTTATATTAAATCTGTTATATTCTTCAAGCACCTATTTTTGTTCTTATAGGCAAGTTCTGATAAATGCAAATCAGAAAAATTATATTATATCAAGAATATCGTTAGTCATTAATTTTACTGGAATAATTATTCAAATTGTAATAATTTATTTTACACATAATTATATTATATATTTAATAGTTATTATAGCAATGGGAGTGCTACAAAATATTATTTTGTATAAAAAAGCAGGCAATATGTTTCCTTTTCTTGAAAAATATAAAACATATAGACTTAATGAAAATGAATCTAAAGTATTGTTGAAAAATGTTAAATCAATGTTTTCTGTTAAAATATGTGGAATTGTTATTAATAATACAGATAATATATTGATATCAGTAATTAATACGTTGATGGTAGGATATTGTGCTAATTATAGTATTATTAGCACTAGAATAAAAGGCCTTATTTCTATTTTTCATAATTCTATTATTTATTCGCTGGGTATAGCTAGTGTTGAAAAGAATAATGAAGACAGATATCAGATTTTCAAAAAATTTCAATTAGTTAATATATTTATTGCTGGAATCACTTCAGTTCTTATAGGTGTATTATGGAATGATTTTATAAAATTATGGCTTGGACAAGATTTTGTGATATCCGATATTATTATATATTCAATGTTGCTTAATTATCTTTGGAGTACTATTACTGCTTCTATATGGATATTTAGAGATGCAAATGGATTGTTTGTGTATGTAAGACATATTATATTAGCAAATGCGTTGTTAAATTTAGTTATATCTATTTTGTTGGGGAAATTTATTGGAGTTGCAGGCGTATATTTTGCAACAATAATAGCAGATATTCTAACTGATTTTTGGTATGATGCAAAATTAGTATATATTAAATTATTTGGTAAAAAAAATCCACTAGAATATTTTGTGGAAATATTTTTTAATATAGCAATTATTGTGATTATGGTTATTTTAATAAAATATATTTTTAGATTTATGGAAATAACAGTATTAAATTTTATTATAAAAGGTGCTATAACGACATGTGCATATTTGGTTATCTTCTGTAGTGTATATGGAATGAATCCTGTGTTTAAAAGTATTGTGAATACATATATATTGTCTAAAATAAAAAGTGGTGTGAATAGATATGAATGATTTATGGATTAAGAAAATAAGTATAAAAGATAATAAACGAATAGAAATAGAATTTGATATGTCAGGAAAATGGAAACGCTATGTGTATAATAAAAAATTTTTTTGTGAATATAATATTGAAATTAATAGCGTGCCAGATTCGTTAATGATTATTCCATTATTAGGAAATTTGCTACCTATTGCATGGTTATATAATTTGAATATATGTATTGACGTTTTAGATAAGAGTTTTTATGAATATTTACCAAAAGTATTACAAGGATATGAAAATATGTATCCAAATTACCAGTTCCATAATAATTTAAAAGTAAAATGTTTAGAAGATAATGATTATATAAATAATAAAATAGAAGCATGTTTTTTTTCAGGCGGAGTAGATGCTTATTATACGTTTTTAAGACATAGAAATAGTATTTCAGCAATTACTACAGTTTGGGGTTCTGATGTTAAATTAGAAGATTATATCGGATGGGAAAATGTATATAAAGCTGTTTCAAGAACATCTGAAATGTATGGTGTTAAAAAATATATTATTAAATCAAATTTTCGGGAAGTGTTAAATACAGATAATTTATCCTATGATTTAAAGCATGATGGGTGGAGCTGGTGGCATGAATTTCAACATGGTATGGGTTTAATAACTTTAATGGCTCCAGTAGCTTATATTGAAAAAATAAGTTGTTTGTATATAGCTTCATCGTATACATCTGATATAAAAAATTTAACATGCGCGTCAGATCCTTCGATAGATAATTATGTCCGTTTTAATAATTGTAAAGTGATTCATGATGGTTTTGAATCGAATCGTCAGCAGAAAATAAAGTATATAGTAGATTATTCAAAAAAATATAATAAATCAATAGATTTAAGAGTTTGTTGGATATCACAAGGTGGAAAAAATTGTTGCGTTTGTGAAAAATGCTGTAGGACGATGACTGCACTTTTACTGGAAAATGGAGAACTTGAACGATTTGGATTTAATAATAAGTATGCTAATTCAAAAAAAATTGCAAAAAATATGAAGTATAAAAATAGTGCTTTACCAAGAGATTGGAATATATTGCATGAGAGATTACATGAAAAATATACAAAAAAAACTGTTCCAAAAGAATGGAGATGGTTTTATAAAGGTGGGACAAGTAGCATAAATAATAATTTTATATATAGGGTAAAAAGAAAAACCTGGCATTTTTTAAAAAAGGTTATAGGATGTTTATGATGAGTATAAACTGAAAGGAGTTTACCATGAACTATTTATATTATGATAAAAAAATGAAATATCCTTCCGAAAAATATAATTATTCACCATCATTTAGATATCCGGAATATCAAGGTAAAGATATATCTATTGAAGAGAATACGATATATGATTCAATTAGGAATATTTTTAAAAATATAGGATTGGATATTAAAAACTACAATACTTCAAAATGGAATCCTTTGGGAAAATATATTCAGCCAGGCGATTTTGTACTTATAAAACCTAATTTGGTACTTCACAAAAATAATTTGAAGGGACAGGAAAATTCATTAGATTGTTTAGTTACTCATCCTTCAATAATAAGATGTATACTGGATTATGTATTGATTGCATTGAAAGGAAAGGGAGTAGTTTATGTTGGAGATTCTCCAGTGAAAGATTGTAATATGCCTTTATTGATGAAATATCATCATTATGATATTGTGCGAAATTATTATCATACTGAAGTTGATATTAGTTGGGTCGATTTAAGGGGACCGGAAGAAGAAAGACAGGAAATTGTAAAATTAAATGGTATTAAGGTAAATTTAGATAAAGATAGTTATTTTTATAATTATAATAATCAGAAAAGATTAAGAATACCAAATTATGACTATCATAAAGTTATTAAGCATCATAATGGACATATTCAGGAATATTATGTAAATGAAATAGCCCTTAAAGCAAATGTAATCATAAATTTGCCAAAGCCTAAAACACATAGAAAAAGTGGTTACACAGGGGCATTAAAAAACTTTGTTGGTATTAATTACAGTAAAGAATTTTTGCCACATCATACATTGGGTGATCAAAAATCTGGCGGAGATGAATTTTATAAACGGAATATTTTAAAAAGGCATGCTTCCGCTATTAGGGCGCAAAGAGATATTATAAGAACAAAATCAAATTCACATATAAATAATAAGATATATAAATTGTTAGCTTTATATGAACGATTTATATGGACCTTGGATAATAAAATAAATTCTAATCAAGGTTTGGAAAAAATTAATGAAGGTACATGGTATCGTAATGATACGTTATGGAGAACAGTTTTAGATTTAAATAAAGTTGTTCATTATGCTGATATAAACGGGAATTTACATAATACTATGCAGCGGAAAGTTATACATTTTTGTGATATGGTAATTTCTGGAGAGGGAGAAGGACCATTAGCACCTTCTCCTAAAAAAGAAAACATACTGTTATTTGGAACGAATGGGGTAGAGCTAGATGCATTAATTGTTAGATTAATGCATTTTAATATGGAAATGCTTTCTACTATATATGTAGCATTAAAAGATAAATTACTTGAAAATGTTGATTATAATCAAATTATGGTGAATTCAAATATCGATAGTTACGATAATATTTTATTGAAAAATCTCAAATTTGACAATTTTAAACCATTTCAAGCAGCAAATGGTTGGTATGGTTATATTGAAGAATCATGTTAATGAGTTCAAGTAAAGATATTTTCAATTTATAAACTCATGGATATTATAACATTGATTAAGCATCGTGTTACTGTACTATTAAATGTAGATAGCAGATAGGAGCACCATTATGTGTGGTATAGTAGGTTACATAGGAGACAAACAGGCTGCCCCGATTTTATTGGACAGCCTTTCAAAACTTGAGTACCGCGGATATGATTCCGCGGGCATAGCTGTAAGAAATGCAGAGGAAGACGTCCAGGTTGTAAAGGCAAAGGGAAGGCTTAATATCCTTGTGGAAAAGACAGATGGAGGAAAAGCCGTTACAGGCACGATTGGCATAGGCCATACCCGCTGGGCTACACACGGGGAGCCTTCCGAAAACAATGCGCACCCGCATACCACTGACGACCGCACGGTTGTCGGGGTACATAACGGGATAA
>CANQNU010000037.1 GCA_947625295.1 uncultured Clostridia bacterium
TCAACTGCTCCAGCAAAGCTGGAATAATTTATAAAAATTCGTAGAAAAATGTGTCTAAAAACTTGACCTAAATCCAAGCTCCACGTTACGCTTTGCCGAGCTATGTTGTGTTCATCATATTTTATATCTGAAGAAGATTTTATTATATAAATCATTCCTATTTTCCAATACTCTTAATAAAATTTATTATCCTTCTGAAAATATTTTCTTTCTTTATAACCACTAATTCCTTATTTTCTATATTTTTATCTTCATATTTTTTATCAATCGTATCTTTAAATAGCTCTTTAACTTCGATATTTCTACGAGATTCTTCATTCTTTTTGTATTGATTCAATAACCATTTTTTATGTTCTACGTCTTTTGTCCAAAATTTATAGTTTATCACAGCTAAAATATTTAAAGTATCTTTACTTAGATGTTGACTATCAAAGTTACCGATTAAGATGATTTTTATAATTTTTTAGAGCATCTTTTTTTAACATATCAATAAACTTTGTCGGAATTTGCATAAAATATTTTTCTTCCATATTTTGCAATACTTCCAAAGTTTCCGCATAAGCGTATCCTTTATTCAACATATAAATCTTCACCCTCATTTTCTAAATTTTTATCTTCAGTTGACAAATCTCCCATAGTCATCTGTAATGACTGAACTGTAACATTCCCATTTATAGTTTTTTCTTCTATTTGAGAGGGAGTTATTTTCTTTCTTGTAGCATTTCTAATTGATTCAAGTACTCTTTCCTTCTCTCTCAAAATTTGTTCAAGTGCCTCTCTTGCTTGCTGAATAATTATTTCTGGTGCTTGCATTTCTTGATGTTTTCTCAATCTAGTAGTCATATTTTCAATTCTCTTTTTTGTAATTTCCAATTCAAGCTCATTAATACTTTCGAAATTCTTTGTTTCTAGCGGTCTCTCCATTTCATTAAATTCTGTTGATACAAAAACTTGTCCATTGTCGTCATAAACTATATAATTACCATTTTGATCTTCAACGGCTTCAATTATTTCTATAGAATATTCTTTATTTATTCGTTCTCTTAGTTCTGCCAATCTTTCGCTTTCTACTTGCGTATATTCCCTTGTATCATGATTTTCACTGTGTTCATCTACAAAAAGCGTAGAAACTTTTTCATATTCACCATTTTCTGATAAATTATATAACTCAAAGACTGCTTCATGTAGATAATTGTTATATTCTATCTTTAAGTTTTCAAATGATAAATTGTTTTCATCAATATATCGTGCTACACCTCTAAAATGAAAAAGCCATTCACATAAATCTTCCTTACTAAAATCTCTCCTTCTCTCATATAATTCTGTCACTATTGATGAAAAATACTCTTCCATTAGTGATGGATAATCATAGCCCAATTCATAATATGAATCTCCAAATTCATTTTCCATAAGCATTTTTATTTTTTCAGAAGTATCTAATTCCATAAATTTTTTAAATTCAATTCCACTATTTACTAATACTTGTGTTTCCCACTCTAATCCTTCTAAATTACCTAATATATCAGGATTTGATTGTTCTATTATTCTTTGTATTGTATGTACGCTAATAGTTTTAGACAAAACTTTATACATTTCACTAATATTATTTAATGTATTTTGTAACTCTGTAGGGCTTTCTATTCTATCTTTCATTAATGCATCTATATATATTTGCATTATTCTTTCCTGTGCTCTTTTTAATTTATCATTATTAATATCAAATTTTCCTAAATTAAACATCGCAAAAAAATCGTCTTGCGATTCCATTTTTTTGCTAAATATTTCTCTCTCATGTTTGCGAATTACATCGAAATGCATTAAAAATTCTTCTCCAAAACTATCAGTTTTTTCATACATAAATTCCAAAAAACAGTCTGCATGATTAAAATACAAATCTATTAATTCATTTTTTCCCAATAAATTTGTAAATTTGGTAACAAATTCTGTTAATATTGGATATCCTTTTGAAACAACTTTGTTTGCTACTTTCTTGTCCCTCTCTTGAGTCATCATTTGAACAAATCCTTCGTTCCAACCTATTCCAACAAGATAAAATTTACTTTCTCCATCAAAATCAATTGTTTGATATTCTCTATCAAATCCTGTGTTCCTCCCGTCTGAAACAATAGCATGTAAAAATTCATGAAAAAAAATAGACTTAAGTTCCTCAACTTCTAAATCTTTCATTATTTGTATTTTTTTATCTTTTAAAACGCAACATCCTATGGCACCTGTTGATGTGCTATCTAAATTTTCTGTAAATTCAATTTTATCAATGGTGCTTTTTGCCTTTTCAATTAATTCTTCTCTTGAAACAAAATCTCCAAATACTTCATCAAATTCATTAATTGCGTTTCCTAAATAACTTAATTCTTCTTCACTAAAGTCTTTATCTTTAAATATTTCTCTTATAGATTCCACAATTTTTCCTCCACAAATCATTTGTATTTTGTTAAATAACTCTTTATTCAACTATTCCGTCAGATATTTCGTATTTTCCTAAAATTGCTTTTTTTAACTTTTCTTTATCTTGCACTTCACATAATTTTCTATCTTTATATTCAAAAAACTTTAATTTTTGAATTTTATCATTTCTATATTCTATATATGTTGTAGAATCTGCTTGAATTCTACCATTCTCATAATATATATTTCCTTCAAATTCAATTTCTTTTTCTATCATATTTTATCTACCTCCATAAATAGAATTTTAAAAAAATTATTTAAAATATATTACTTTATCACTTTATGATTATTCTATCATTACTTCAAATTTTATACAAGCTTTAAAGTATTTTTTTATTGAATAGTACAACTAATAAAAGCACCACATATGCTCTGCCAAGCTTTGTGGTGTTTATCATAAATATATATATAGTAGCACACATTTCTGTGGCTTTCATTTTCTATCTTTATTATACAGACATTTTTTTATTTTGTCAAATGCATTTTTAATTTTATAAAATATCAAACTTTTGTTTACTTATAATTTATAATATGTTATACTTTGAAAAGCGAGGTGAGATTATGAATGATGAAATTCACAATAATATTGAAGAAACTGAAAATTTATTAAATAGTATCAATAATTCTGATGCTATTCAGTTTTCTGAATGGACTAAAGAAAAAGCTAATTTAAGGTATAACGGAAAAACTCCTAAATTTCCAATATATAATAATTTTATTTACTGGTGTAATCTTGGAATAAATATTGGAAGTGAGCAAAATAAATTAAGACCTGTTTTAATATTAAGAACTTCCAAAAATTCACCTATCTGTACTATTCTTCCACTAACAACTAAAAGATTACAAGATGGCTTTTGGTTTCATATTGATTTAGAAGAAGTCGACTCTACTGCTTTAGTTGAGCAATTAAAGGTTGTTAGCAAAATGAGAATTACAGATCCATATAGAAAAAAAGGACAATTAGTTACTATTTCACCAAATGACTGCAATAAAATTAATTCACAACTTGGAAGTTTATATAGATTAAGACCATTAAAAAATGAATAAAATTCTGAATTTTGCTTGACTTTCTGCCATGGAATAGTTTATAATTAAATTAATAAAACATTAGTGTCCATAGCATTTATGCTATGTTACTCATTAGTAAAAGGAGAAAATCTGGAATATTGATTTTCTCCTTTATCTCATTAGCTATTATTCAATTCTTCTAATTCTTCAGTTACATTTTCCCAAGGATATACAGAAACTAAATTATAGTTAATATTTAACTTGTTACATTCTTCTTTTGATAGTTCTTTCATTTGTAGTCATTGCCCAAGTAGTAAAACATATATCTTTGTTTCTTTTCTTCGTTCAATTTTCAAACCTCCAATCTAACAAAAAAGAGACATTAAAGTACACGAGTACAACTGACATCTCTCAAATTCTAGTTCTTGCTTAATTATCTGCATATCAAACACCATCCTTTCATTTGGATGATTTTAATATTGTTTTTAGGCAACAAAAAAATCAACCAGATTTTATTTTCTGATTGATTTTTGTATCTCTCTGTTCTATAAAAAGTTCGAACAGATACGTCGTTGGTGCCGGTGGTGGGACTCGAACCCACACGCCATTGCTGACAACAGATTTTGAGTCTGCCCCGTCTACCAATTCCAGCACACCGGCAAATATATATCAATACTGATATATATTATCATATCCACAAATATTTGTCTAGTATTAATCAAAAATTTATATTGAGATCAGAATTTAAATTCTAATTCTTTGGCCTGGAAAAATCAAATTTGGATTACTTATATTATTAACTCTTACTAAGTATTGGACAGAAACTCCATATAACCTTGCTATTTGTGACAAATTGTCACCTCTTCTTACAATATAAGTAAATCTAGTTGTATTTGTATTACTTACAGTTTGTTCAACTGGCTGATTTAATGTCGTATTGCTACTGTCTGTAATTCTTAGTTTTTGTCCTGGAAAAATCAAATCTGGATTTTGTATATTATTAATTTCTATAATACTAGCTACTGTTACTCCATATGCTGCAGCTATTTGTGATAAAGTATCTCCTCTTCTTACTGTATAAGTAATACTTCCTGCTCCTCTTGTTTCACTTCCATTTACTGTAGAGTTTGTTAATATCCTTAAAACTTGCCCTGGAAAAATTAGATTTGGATTAGCTATATTATTAACACTTGCTATTTCTTGTACAGTTGTGCCATACATTTGAGCTATTTCAGACAATGTATCTCCACTTTGTACTGTATAAAATACAGATTGCGTATTTAATGTTTCATAATTATTATCTACTTGTGGTAATTCTGATGTTTCTCCTAAAAATATTTCTCTTGTATATATGTCTCTATCTACATTTCCACTAATTCCTCCTACAATTCCTCTATCTGTATATTGTTGACCTTGCCATGTTTGCCAATTTGTTTCTATATTTTCTAGTTGTCTATAATCACCATAGTAAGCAATCCATAATGGATAATTTTCTGCTAACTCTCTACTAAATGTATTTCTACTATTACTTAAGTCGCTATAAATTATTACTTCTTTATTTGTTAATCTTTTTACACTTTCTAAAAATACTTGTGCTATGTTATTAATTTCTGCAACACTAGCTCCTCCAAATACTTCGTAATCCATTGCTAATTTACAGTCTGGCGTTTTTCCTGATATTACAGATGCAAAAAATCTTGCTTCTTGTTCTGCTTCTGCTGTGTTTGTTGCTGTTAAAAAGTGATAAAATCCTACTTTTAATCCGTTTGCTTTTGCATTCTCATAATTTATATCGAAATATGGGTCTTTTATATTACTACCTTGACTTGCTTTAATATAAACAATTTCTATTCCACTTGCTCTTACCTTATTATAATCTATGTATCCCTGCCAATCACTAACATCTATTCCTTGAAATTCCGGTTCTGAACTTGGCGATAGTGCATATACCACACTTGCATTAATAAAAAATAATAATGTTACTATTATACTATATATAAATGTTTTCTTTAATATTTTCATAAAAAATTTCTATCCCTTCTTTATACTAAATTAGTATATTATATGAGATAGAATGTTTATTGTTATAATAAAATTATGACATATCTTTTTCATTTTCTATTAAATCATATTCTAAAAGATCAATATCTTTAATTCTAATATCTGAAAAATCATTGTTATTATCATCAAATTGTACCATTTTAAATGATTTTTTGTTTTGTAATTTTAATTTCATTTTTGATGTATCTATTAATATTTTAGTTGATAAGTCTTGTCCAATTGGTAAAGTCTTGTTTTGATTATCATAGAAAATTCCATTTGTATAACTAATTGCATTTGTTCCTTCTTTTAGATTTATTTTATAAAAATTAATTTTGCTATTAGTATCGTTTTTTAGGATTTCTTTCATTTCTTTTTCTGGATTAATATTAAATAAATTAATTTTTTCATTATCTAATTCTTCTCCACCTATTGCTTTATAAACTGGCAAATCTTCTGGGACTACTACTTTATCTAATGCTTTTATAATGTTGTTTACAACTTTTTCTAATGCTAATTTATATCCTAGTTGGTTTGTATTTTTATTAATTTCTAAAATATTAAACTTGTCTTTTTGTATTTCTCTATGTTTATGATTTTTTATTTTCGAAACTTTTGTACTATCTTGTATAATTCCTCCAAATATATCAAATTCATCACTGTTTTCTAATGACTTTTCTTCTACTTGTTGTCTCTTCATTTCTTTTAAATTAATTTCTATGTCTTTTGGTGTAATGTCATTCTTCTTAGTTTTATTTAAAATTTCTAAAACATCAGTAGTAGTAAGATATATACTATCCGCTTCTTCTTTTGTTAATATTTTTCTTTGCATTTGATCCATTTTATCGCCTAATTTTTCAATATCTTCATCATAATCAAATATTTTTGTTATTTTCTTTATTACATTTATTTCTTCTGCTTCTCCTTCTGGAAGGGTTGCCATTTCATCTTTATTACTGTACTTCCAAAATTCAAAAATGCTCTTTTTATGACTATCAATTTCTTCAATAAAAGCTGTTGCATTTTCAATCTTTTTCTTCATATTTTTGCTTTTTAATTTTAAAGAATTAATATCCATAACTAAATTTTTTAGTTCATTTTCTTTATTTTCTAATGTTTTATATAATTCTATAATTTCTTCAATAGTATAATTCTCTTTTTGAATTTTTCTTTTCTTCATTGGTTCGTCTTCATTGTTTTCTTGTTGATTTTTATTAACAATATCATTTGTTTCTTCTATTTGTTTCTTTTTACTTTTTTTGCTTTTTCCACTGTATTTAAAATAGTATTTAAATTTTCCAAAAAATGTTTTTTTGCATTCTAAAAATGTAGAAATTTGTTTTTCTTTTGCTAAATATTCAATTTCTTGTCCAGCAATTTCTATCTTTAATTCTTCTAATTTTTGTCTATCTTCTTCTATTAATTTTGTAGTACTCTCTTCTTTCTTTTCTCCTATATGATATTCTTCAGTAAGCCATGATGCAATATCTTTATATTCTATTTTTCTGTCGTCAATATAAAATTCTATTGAACCATTTTTATTTATATTTGTTTTAAATTCAAAATAATGTGGTAATTCGGTTTGTAAAATAAACATCGCTTTTAATAATTTGTAAAATGTCTTTGCTTGAGTTGTATTTTCTAATTTAATTTTATATGGGCTTTTTATTCTTTCATATACTTCTGTTTCTCCCACAATATGTATACTTAAATTGTTATCTTTATCATATACTTCGTAAATTAGTGGCCAATCTTTTGTAAATAACCACATATAATTTTCTACATCTTCAAATTCTGATTTTTTTAAAAACTCTGAACTATATTCTACATTTCTTACTGGTACAAATATTTTTCCTGTTCTTCTTTTCTCTAATTGTTTTTTTAACAAGAAAAAGAATGTTGAATAATTTGAATCTTGCGTTGGTACTAGCATAAAATATTGATCTGTTGTGTCTGAATAATAAATTTGCCATAAATAATTTCCCTCAAATTTCACTTTAAATGGAATTTGTTTATTTAAATGGGATTGCTCTTCTGAAATTTCTTCTACGTCTTCTATTTTTAGTTGTCTTAACATATTTAAAAATGTTGTATGTTTTAAGAAATTTTCTTCGTCTTTATTATCCAAATAGTCTGCTAATGGACTTGCTTTTTTATATCTTTCTTCTATTGGATCTAGTCTATTTGAAGGTGACAATAAAATTTGTATATCTTTTATCGGGATATATCTATATTGTTTATATTGTTTTTCATCGTATGTTTTAGGAATTCTAAATTTTAAATTCTTATTGTTTTTAATTGTGTTTGGTATTGCGTCTAAATCAAACCCTAGATATTGAAGTTTTTCTTCCATTGTATTATTTCTTGTCCCCTTTGGCATAATTTTCTCCTTTCTGTCATTTTATTTAATTATTTCATAAAAATTTTTAAATTCGTATCCTTGTTCCCTTATATAATTAATAATTTGTTCTAATGCATCTGCTGTTACTTTTTTTGCAGGTGCATCATGCATTAATATTATTACACTGTTTTTTCCATTAGTAGTCTCTTGTAATCTTTTTAGTTCAAATTCTATTGATAAATTATTTGTTTCTGCATCTCCTGTTAAGGCATTCCAATCTACATGCATGATGTCGTTTTGTTTTAATAACTCGTTCGCTTCACTCTTAATCTGTGCATATTTTCCGCCAATCAATCCTCCTGGAAATCTAAATAGATAAGAATTATATTCTGGGACTTGAATTGCTTGTTTTACTGCATCATTACATTGATTATATTCGTCTAATACTGTCTGTGGTGTTGAATAAATTGATGAATATTGATGTGTATATCCATGGTTTGCTATATAATGCCCCTCATCATAAATTCTTTTTACCATGTCAGGCATTTGTTCTACTCTTGAACCTAATACAAAAAATGTAGCTTTAACATTATTTTGTTTTAAAGTCTCTAAAATTTGTGCCGTTATAGCTGAAGGTCCATCATCAAATGTTAAAAATGCTCTTTTAGTTTCGGAATGATATATATTTTCAATGTTTTCCTTTCCGAACTTGCGTTAATTTTGGAATTTTTTCTTGTCTTTTTCTTTCTTCTTCAGCTTTAATTTGTGCTTTTTCTTGTTCTTCTTGATACAAAATTGATTTTAATTGTGTTTCATATTGTTTATATACTTTTTGCCCATTTATTGTTTTTATAGAATGTTTAGCTATTAATATTAAACATATTGCTGTTATTATAATTTCAATTAAAATGAAAATTTTCTTTTTATTAATCTTTTTTGATGTGTCTATTTTATAAATATCAAGCAGTTTTGTTTCATCTTCCATTTTTAACATCCCTTTTTATATTTTTTGCTTCATTTTTATATATTTTTTGTTTTTTTATTTTTTCATAGCATTTTTTAGATATTCTACTTCTTCATCAACATTAAGCCTCATAAAAATTGGTTCACCTTTTTCTATTACTTTAATGTTTTTTAATTGTGTATAATCTTTTATAGATTTCCATTGTTTTAATTCATCATCTTTAATCCCTATTTGTCTTAATATGTTATCAGATGTATCTTCCATAAATGGTTTAATTAATATTGCTATCTTTCTCAAATTTTCAATTAAATGATACATACTTGATTTTAGTTTATCTTGATTTTCTTCTTTTGCTAATGCCCATGGCATTGTTTCGTCTATATATTTGTTTGTTCTAGAAATTAAACTCCATATTTCTTGTAGACTATTTGCAATTTCATATTCATTTAATTTTTCTTCAAATTTTTGTATTTGTTCTACACTATATTCTTCTAAGTTTTTATCGACTTCATTTGGAGTTCCTACATAGCTTGGCACATTTCCATCAAAATATTTGTTAACCATAGATACTGTTCTATTTAATAAGTTACTTAAGTCATTGCATAAATCAAAATTATATCTTTCTATAAACTCTTCTGGTGAAAATATTCCATCTTGTGAGACTGGTACTTGTCTTAATAAAAAGTATCTAGTTGCATCTAGTCCATATCTTTCTATCAATGTTTCAGGATAAATTACATTTCCTTTTGATTTTGACATTTTTCCGTCTTTCATTGTAATCCAGTTATGAACTAATATTGTTTTTGGTAATGGTAAATCTAATGCCATTAAGAATATTGGCCAATAAATCAAGTGAAATCTTGCAATGTCTTTTCCTACTACTTGTAAATCTGCTGGCCAGTATTTTTTAAATTTTGTGTCATTTTCTGACATATATCCTAATGCTGTAATATAGTTTGTTAAAGCATCTACCCATACATACATAACATGTTTTGGGTCTTTTAATACTTTTATTCCCCAATCAAATGATGTTCTTGTTACACATAAATCTTCTAATCCTGGCTTTATAAAGTTATTTATCATTTCGTTTTTTCTATAATCTGGTTTTATAAAATCAGGATGTTCTTCATAATACTTTAATAATCTATCTACATATTTTTTCATATTGAAAAAGTATGCTTCTTCTTTCATTGGAGCAACTTCTCTTCCACAATCTGGACATTTTCCGTCTACTAGTTGTGATTCAGTAAAAAATGTTTCACATGGTACACAATAAAGACCTTCATACTCTCCTTTATATATGTCTCCTTGTTCCATAAATTTGTCAAAAATCTTTTGCACTATTTTTTCATGTCTTTCTTCTGTGGTTCTTATAAAATCATCATATTTTATATTCATTTTGTTCCATAGTTCTTTTGCTATTTTTGCCATTTCATCTACATATTCTTGTGGTGTTTTACCTAATTCATTAGCTTTTATCTCTATTTTTTGTCCATGTTCATCTACACCTGTAAGCATATAACTGTCTTCACCTTTTAAAACATGATATTTCTTTAAACTATCTGCTAATACTGTTGTGTATGCAGTTCCTATATGAAATCTTCCACTTGGATAGTAGATTGGTGTTGTTATATAAAATTTATTATCCACTTATTTCACTCCTATTCAACTTTTAAGTTTTTCTTTATATATTTTTATTTATTAATTTTATTTTTTCCATTTCATAGAAATATATTATCATAAATTTTGAAATTTGCCAAGAGGTTTTATTAGTATGAATGGGATTTTCATTATATCTTTCATTTAATAATATTATTAGATATTAAAAATCAGTTATAAATAATTTTATATTTATAACTGATTTTTAATTATTCATCTTTTGTAGTATTAATTTTTAATAATTTAAATATTTCTACAATAATAATTGGTGAAAGAATTAATCCTATTAATTCTAATATATTAGATGTTGGTAATATTGGAATACTGAATATTGTTCTTAGTGTTGGTATTCCTAATATAACAATCATTAAAGCTGCTGATGCTAATACTGCAAGTATTAATTTGCTATTGTTAAATATATTTGTTTTAAATATTGATTTTTTATTGTTTCTTACATTAAATACATGTGCTAATTCTGATAATGCTAAAGTTACAAATGCCATTGTTTGACCTACTTCTATCTTTGATTGGTCTAATGTTAATCCATCAATTGCTTTAGTTGTTGTTCCTAATCCTATCATAAATGCTATTAGTGTTAATAGTCCTATCATAATTCCTTGATAAACTACTCTCCATGTCATTCCTTTTGTGAATACTCCTTTTCCTGGCTTTGATGGTTTTCTTCTCATAATGTCACTATTGGCTGGATCAAATGCTAACGCTAGTGCTGGAAGTGAATCTGTTACTAAGTTTATCCATAAAATATGAATTGGCAATAAGATTTCTAAATGACTTATATCTGTTATTCCAAACCATTTTGCAAATAATGGTGTAAATAGTGTTGCTAAAAATAGTACAACAATTTCTCCCACATTGCTTGATAATAAAAATTGTATAACTTTTAAAATATTATCATATATTCTTCTTCCTTCTTCAACTGCTGATACTATTGTTGCAAAATTATCATCTGTTAAAATAACGTCTGCTGCTTCTTTTGCTACATCGGTTCCAACTACTCCCATTGCACAACCTATGTTGGCTGTCTTTAAGGCTGGACTATCATTTACTCCATCTCCTGTCATAGCAACTATTTCTCCATTTTTTTGCCATGCTTTTACTATTCTTACTTTGTGTTCTGGTGATACTCTTGCATATACAGAGTATTTTCTTACATTTTTTTCTAATTCTTCATCAGACATTTTCTCTAATTCTAGCCCTGTTATTGCTTCTTCATCTTTTTCTAGGATTCCTAGCTTTTTAGCAATTGCTGATGCTGTTATTTTATGATCTCCTGTAATCATTACTGTTTTTATTCCTGCTGTCTTACATTTTTCTACTGCTTTTTTTGCTTCTTCTCTTGGCGGATCAATCATTCCAACCATTCCTACAAATATTAATTCATTTTCAATATTTTCTACTTCTTCTTTTGTTGGTTTATGGTCTATTTCTTTATATGCACATGCAAGAACTCTTAGTGCTTCTTTTGCCATGTTTTCATTATGTTCTCTTACTATTTTTGCATAGTTTTCTATATCTTTTTTTATTTCTCCATTTTCTAAATATGAATTACATCTTCTTAATAATTCATCTACTCCACCTTTTGTGTATACTACATAATTACCATCTATTTCGTTTATTGTTGTCATTAATTTTCTATCTGAATCAAATGGTACTTCTTCTGTACGTGGTATTCTATCATATATTGATGGATCAAAATCTAGTTTAAATGCCATATCTACTAATGCTGTTTCTGTTGGGTCTCCTGTAAGCTCTCCATTATTTCCTATTTTGGTATCATTACATAGCATGTTAGCATATACTAATTTTTTGACATCTTCGTTAATATCTTCTTCTTTATATTCTGATAAATCTTTGGTTTTATTATTTATAAATATCTTTTCAACTGTCATTTTGTTTTGTGTTAGTGTTCCTGTTTTATCAGAACAAATTACTGTACTACTTCCTAAAGTTTCAACTGCTGGTAGTCTTTTTACAATGGCATTTTTCTTTACCATTTTTTGCACTCCTATTGCTAAAACAATTGTTGAAACTGCAACTAATCCTTCTGGAATTGCTGCAACTGCTAATGATACTGCCGTCATAAACATATGAATTGCTTCTTTTCCTTGTAATAGTCCTACAATAAATATAAATACACATATCGCTAAAGCTGCAATTCCAAGTGTCTTACCTAGTTTATTTAATTTTTCCTGAAGAGGAGTTATTTGTTCTTCTGTAGAATCTAACATTCCCGCAATTTTTCCTACTTCTGTTGTCATTCCAGTTTCTACTACTATTCCTCTTCCTCGTCCATAAGTTACTAAACTAGATGAAAATAACATATTTATTCTATCACCAATTCCGACATCTTCTTCAGGAATTGCATTTGTACTTTTTTCTACTGGGACTGATTCTCCTGTTAATGAGGATTCTTGTGCTTTCAAATTAGCTGCTTCTATAATTCTTAAGTCTGCTGGAATATAATCCCCTGTATCTAAAACCACAATATCTCCTGGTACTAGTTCTTTTGCTGGTACTACTGTTACTGCTCCATCTCTTACTACTTTTGAGGCATGGTCTGTCAATTTTTGTAAAGCTTCTAAAGATTTTTCTGCTTTTGCTTCTTGTGTTACCCCAATAATAGCATTTACTATTACAACAATTAAAATTATAATTGTATCTGTAATTCCTTCTCCTTCTGCTATTCCAACAATTCCTGATACTATTGCTGCAATTATCAAGATAATAATAGAAAAATCTTTAAATTGCTCTAGAAATTTTTGAAATAATGATTTTTTCTTTTTTGCTTTTAATTCGTTTAGTCCATATTTTTCTCGCCTTTTCTTTACTTCTTCACTTATTAATCCTTTTTCAATGTTGGTACTTAATGTTTTTTCTACTTCTTGCAAATCTTTGTTATACCATTTGTTGTCTTGTAACTTACCTTTTTGTGATTCATTATTTTCCAATTTAAATCATCTCCTTTAATTTATTATTAATAAATAAAATTTAATATATTAATTATAAAAAGACTTCTAAAAGGATATTTCTTCCTTTTAAAAGTCTCGCCAACTATATAAAAAATAGCTTACTAACCAGATACTTTTGTATCGCGATTGTTGATTAGTAATTTTAAGCTACTCCCTTTTAATTTCTATAATTGATTATATTAAAAAATATTTAATTTATTCTTATATTTATATAAACTAATTTTGAAATTTGTTTTTATGGTGACCCGTACGGGAATCGAACCCATGATTCCACCTTGAGAGGGTGGCGTCTTAGCCGCTTGACCAACGGGCCATAATTATAAAAAGCACTATGTATTTAGTACTTTTTATTTATATCATTTTTTTTAATTTTCGTCAACTGTTCTATTAATAATTTTACTAGTAGAATAAGTTATCAACTTATCAATATTTATTAAAAAAATATATATGATTATTTTAGTATAAATTGTTATTTTAATCCTTAATCATTGATGCTTTTTCTATTGTAATTTTTCCTAGTTTTCCATTTTTAAATTCATCCAATATTATTTTAGCTGTTTTTTCTTCATCTATATTACCACCAGATATGATACATCCTCTTTTTTTCCCTATTTCTAGCATAACTTCATAGATATTTTCATTTTCTGGTCTATCTTGTTTTAAAATATTTTCAATATATGTGTTTTCTATTTTGTATCTATCACATAATTGTTTTCTATTATTTTCTATTAAAAATTTCACTAAGTAATAGGCAATTTCCGTTCTTTCTAAAATTTCTTCTTTTATTGTACCTGTAAATGCTAAGTGTAATGCTACTTCTTCATTTTCGAATTTTGGCCATAATACTCCTGGTGTGTCTAATAATTCTACTTTTTCATTAATTCTTATCCATTGTTTTTGTTTAGTTACTCCTGGCTTATTTCCAACTCCAGCTGTTGTTCTTTTTGAAATTCTATTTATATAAGAAGATTTTCCTACATTTGGAATACCTAATATCATTGCTCTTATTTTTCTTCCTATTCTACCTTTTTCTGCTTGTGCTTTTATGTTTTCTTCCATAACTAGTTCTATTTTTCTAATACTTTCTTCTATTCCTTTTCCTGAGTTGGAGTCTGTTAATACAGCTTGAATACCTTTTTTATTAAAGTATTCTACCCATAATTTATTTTGATTTTCTTCTGCTAAATCACATTTATTTAATATTACTATCTTTTTTTTCCCTTTTGTTATTTCTGCAATGTCCGGATTTTGACTTGATATTGGTATTCTAGCATCTAGTAATTCAATTACAATATCAACTAATTTTAAATCTTGCATTATTTGTTTTCTAGTTTTTGCCATGTGCCCAGGGTACCAGTTAATATTTGTCGAATTTTGTCGATTGTCCATTTAAATCACTTCCTTATTTTTTACTTTATCTTAATATTATCTTACTATATAGTAAAATATAGTAAATTTTTAAATTGAAATCCAAAAATAATCTTCTTTTTTTATTAAATGCCCTTCTTGATTTGCATAACTTAATATTAATTTACGCATATTTTGAATATCATTATACGGAATTTTATCAATTTTTTTATGATTAAAAAATTCAATTAAAGTTTTACCATCTTCACTCATATTATGAAGACCAGAAACATCCATTGTAGACTCAATGACTTCTTTTTCAAATAGTATTTTCTTCTTATTTAATAATTCCTGTATTTTAGTAGATAATGGTTCTTTGGTTTTTTTATCTAACATTTGATTTTTTATTTTTGTATCGTTACTAAGAGGATTACTTACAACTATTAATGCAATAGAATTTTTAGGCAAAGCCTTAATAACCTTATCTAAAAAAGACTCTAAATCATTAATGTAAGGTAAAACATGCGATATTAATACAAAATCTGAAAGTGGTAATTCTTCTAATAATTCAACATCTTTATTTATAAAATTTACTTTTATATCTGTATTATTTTTAAAATCATTTAATAAGGTTTTTGAATATTCAATACCAGTTGTAGTAATATTATTAGATTTAGATAGTTCTTCTATTATAGGAATTGTTACGGCACCATCAGCACATCCAATATCAAGAAATTTTATATTTCTTTTTGAATAATTATTTCTTATTTTTCTTACAACTTTATCAATTAAAATTTGCTTTTGATTTGTTAATAACACAAATTTTTGAAAAATTGATGGATTTTCACTATACATATTATTATTTCTCATAATTAAATTTCACCTCATCTATATAAATTCATTAAAACTCTAGTTAAACAATCTTCTGCGGTTTTATCTGTATCAGAAAAACCAATCCTTACTAATTTGCCATTTACCTTAAATATATAAGGATTCTTTACTTTCATTATAAAATCTAATATTCTTTCATTACTTGATTTTCTTCTATCTATTTTTATAGAACTTATTTCATCTACATCATCTAAAGTTACATCTTCTAGTTTCATATTTTTACATCTATTAAGTTTTTCCTCTAATTCTTTCAAATTATATTTATCCATTAAATCACACCTCAATTAATTATATATTTAAATATAAAGAATCTCAAATGTATAATTTTATGATGGTTAAATAAATCATAATTAACCAGTTTATATTGTTTTATTTTTATTCATTTTCTGCACCCTCTTCATTTGCCAATTCATACAATTCTTTCTCATCTTTTATTATTTTAATCAATTCTTCTTTGGAAGGCAAATATGTTAAATATTTTGATGCATATACATTTTTCACATCATCCCCTAAAGTCATTTCTACTACTGCATCATCTTTGTCGGCACATAATAGTATTCCAATTGGCTCATTTTCTCCTTCTATCATTTGAGTCTTTTTATAATA
>CANQNU010000038.1 GCA_947625295.1 uncultured Clostridia bacterium
GTAGATATTTACATTGATGATGGATTTACAGGTACTAACTTTAATAGACCAGACTTTATAAGAATGAAAAAAGATGTGGAAGCAGGAAGAATAAATTTAATAATAACAAAGGATTTATCTAGGCTTGGTAGAGATTATATCGAAACAGGCTATTATTTAGAGAAATACTTTCCACAGAAAAGAGTTAGATATATTGCCGTAAATGATGGAATTGACACCTACGAAAAAAACAATGGCAATAATGATATGGGAGCTTTTAAATCAGTAGTTAATGATATGTATGCAAAAGACATTTCAAAAAAGGTAAGAACTGCAAAAAAAACGAAGGCAGAAAAAGGAGAGTTTATTGGAGCATTTGCACCTTATGGATATAAAAAAAATCCAAATGATATTACAAAATTAGTTATAGATGATGAAGTAGCAGATGTAGTAAGATACATATTTAGTGAATACAACAAAGGAAATGGACTTAGCTTTATTGCAAGAAGATTAAATGAAAGAAAGATAGAGTGCCCATCAATTTACAAGCAAAGAACTTGCAAATTTCATTGTAAAACACTTACAGGCTTATGGGGACATGAAACAATAAAAAGCATACTCACAAATAGAGTGTACATAGGAGAATTGATTCAAAGAAAAGGCGAAATGGTAAGTTATAAAGTAAAAAAATATATTAGTTTACCAGAAAGTGAACATACAATAAAAAAGAATGCTCATGAGCCCATAATAAGTGAAGAAGAATTTAATTTGGCACAAAATATGTTGAAACTAAAGACCCATAAAAGTCATAGCAAACAAACTAAAGAACATTTGTTATCAGGGCTTTTGTATTGTCCAAGATGTGGTAATAAATATAGATATCAAAAACAACCAGGACTAAAAGATGATATGGTTGCAATATGCAGTATGTATAATAGATATGGAAAAGAATATTGCACAAGAGTTGCTATAAAAGAAAGCGTTTTAGATAAAGCAGTAAAGGATGATTTAAAAGCTATGGCAAAAGAAAAAGTAAATAGCCAAAAACTTATAAGTCTAGAAGAAGTAAATAATATCAGAAAGGATAAGGCAAAGTTAAATAAATCTAAATTTGATTTTAAAAGAAGAATAGCCCAAATAGATAGGATAATAAAAACAAGTTATGAAGATAAAGTAAATGGAATTTTGACAGTAGAAGAATTTATAAAACTAACAGATGAATATAAAAAGGAAAAGCAAGAATTAAAAGTAAAAGTGGATGAATTAGAAAAAAATTTAAGTACATATAAAGAAACAAAAGAAGATGAATTAACAAGAATTATCAAAAACATAACTGATTTTGATAATATTGAAAAAGAAACAATAGTTAGTTTAATTAATAGAATTGAAATAATAGATTCGGAGACTATAAAGATATATTATAAGTTTTCCGAATAAAAAAATTAAAAATTTCTATCCCAAGTGCAATTGTGCTTGGAATGCAGATGATATAGACAGTATTTTAGAAACATTAGAAAAGAACAATACAAAAATAACATTTTTTATGGTAGGAGACTGGATAGAAAAATTCCCAGAAGCAGTAAAAAAGATTAATGAAGCAGGACACGAAATAGCAAGTCATAGTAATACACATCCACATGTAAACAATTTAAACTATGAAGAAAATATAGAAGAAATAGAAAAGAGCAATGAAAAAATAGAAAAAATAACTGGGAGTAAAACAAAAATTTACAGAGCACCATATGGAGAATATAATGACACAGTCATTAAAGCAGCGCAAGACAAAGGTTTTTATACAATACAATGGAACTTAGATACACTAGATTATACAGGAATTACAGGAAATGAAATGTGGAACAGATTAAAAGATAAGATAAAATCAGGAGACATTATTTTAAGTCATAATGGAACAAAACATACAGCAGAAAGCTTAGATATGCTATTAAAAAATATTAAAGAAAAAGGACTAGAAATAGTAAAAGTTTCAGATTTAATTTATAAAGAAAACTATTCTATTAATTCAAATGGAACACAAGTAAAAAATAATGATGTATAAAATTACCAATCAAGGAAATAATAACAATATAATTTATAAGGGGAGAAAATATGTCATTTGTTGGAATTGTTTCAGATTGCAAATGTTTTGAAAACATTAAAGAAGAATTAAAACTAAGAGGATTTGATAAAACAATAAATTTAATACACATAAATCAAAAAAGTATACAAAATATGAAAAACATCAAATTTGAAATAATAATTATTAATAATGAATTAGAAAAGTTAAAAAATTATCATACAAATTTAGAAAAAATATGTTCAAATACAAAATATCTACTCCTAAACACAGATATAAACCAAATATTTAATATATTAAAAGAACAAAAATCAAATATTATAACATATGGACTAAATCAAAAATCAACAGTAACAGTATCCAGTATTGGCGAAACAGACATATTAATATACTTACAAAGAAATATTAAAAACAATAACAACAAAATATTAGAAGTTGAAGAAAAAAGAATAAAAAGAAAAGAAAAAGGAAAATGTAAAGTCTATGATATTATGATTATTTATCTACTTTATAGTTTATATGATTATCCCATAATTGATGAAATATAGGAAAAATCTAACTTTTTTTATAAAAATTAACTTTTTATGTAGACAAATCCAAAAAAATATTGTATAATAGTAACTGTAAGTTAAATATGCGTAAGGAAAAGATACAGATGAAAATTAAAAATATAGGGAGGAATTAAATTGGATACAAATTATTTAGAAAACAACTATTTAACATTAGTTGGAAAAGTTACAGGAGAAAAAAGATTCAGTCATGAAATATATGGAGAAAGTTTTTATATTTTTAACTTATCAATTGACAGATTAAGTGGAAATGCTGATATTATACCAGTAACAGTATCAGAAAGACTAATTAAAGATGATATGTTACAAGAAGGGAAAACACTATTAGTAAAAGGACAATTTAGATCATACAATAGTTATGACAGTGGAAGAAACAGATTAATATTAACAGTATTTACAAAAGATATAATGGAAATAGAAGAAAAAGAAGACCAAGAAGAAAATGAAATTGTAAAAAAAGATATAATAACAAACGAAGTAGTATTAATTGGATACATATGCAAAAAACCAATATATAGACAAACACCATTTGGAAGAGAAATATCAGACATATTACTTGCAGTTAATAGAGCATATAATAAATCTGACTATATACCATGTATTGCATGGGGAAGAACAGCAAGATTTTGTCAAGACTTAGAAGTTGGAGCACAAGTTAAAATAGTAGGTAGAGTTCAATCAAGAATCTATGAAAAGAAATTCGAAGATGGAACAGTAGAACAAAGAGTTGCTTATGAAGTATCAGTAGGAAGTTTAGAAGTAATAGAAGAAAACGACAACGCAAAAGAAATAGATAACCAAGAACAAGAAGCAGTTTAACATTAATTTATTTAGAGATTTGCTATATTTTTTATATAAATATTAAATATTTAAAAAAAGTTTTAAAAGACTAGTCTTTTAAAACTTTTTTTGATATAATCAAAAAAAATGAAAGGAATTAAAAAAATTGAAAACGAAGAAAAAAGAAAAGAAAAACAGAATATCAGCTTCTATAAAATTTACAATATTAGCAATAATTTTAATTGCAATGATTAGTGTAGCATTAACGCCAGTTACCCTACAAAATGATACATATTATAATATAAAAGTAGGAGAACATATTATAAAATACGGAATAGATATGAAAGATCCATTTTCATGGCATCAAGATTTAGGATATACATATCCGCATTGGGGATATGATGCAATTTCATATATTATCTATATAGAATTTGGAATGATGGGAATATATGTAACAACCTGCATATTGGCGGCGATTTTAGGAATAACTATTTACTTAATGAATACTAAACTTACTAAAAATCAAGTATTATCATTTTTTATTACAATAGGCGTAATGTATCTAATTAGAGGATACATAGCTGCAAGAGTACAACTAGTTACATTTATTTTATTTGCACTGACAATATTGTTTATAGAAAAGTTTTTAGAGACCAAGAAAATAGGATATGCAATAGGATTAATAATAATTCCTATTATAATTGCAAATATACATATTGCAGTATTCCCATTCTATTTTGTTTTATATTTACCATATATTGCAGAATATCTTATAGCTTTAATTGCAGAAATAATTTTATACAAAAAAATAAGAATAAAGATTTTGCAAAATAAAATTAATAGACTAAAAAAGAAACAAGAAAATAGTGATAAAATAGAAAAATTAGAAACAAAATTTGATGAGCTAAAAGCGCAAGTTAATAAAATTAAAATAAAAAGATCAAAAGAATTGCAAAATCCATATAAAATAAAATTAACTAAAAATAAAAATACAAAGTGGTTAATACTAATAATGGTAATATGCTTATTTACAGGATTATTATCACCACTAGGAACAGAGCCATATACATATTTGTATAAAACTATGCAAGGAAACACAACACAAAATATTAATGAACACTTGCCAATGACTTTATCAGAAGAAACAGAAGTTATGTGTGCATTAGTTCTATTTTTAGCACCATTAATTTTTACAAGAGTAAAAATTAAACTATGTGATTTATTTATGATAGGTGGATTATTCTATTTAATGATAAGCTCAAGAAGACAAGTGTCTATGTTTGCAATTGTAGGTTCTGTAATCTTAAATAGGATAATTACCAATTTATTAGCAGAATATAAAAATGAAGAAATAATCGAAAATTGGAAGAAAAAAATGACATCTATAATAGGAATAGTAATTACTTCATTAATAGCTATTGGATTAAGCTACTACTTTGTAAAAGATAAACTAGATGATAGATTTACTGATCCAACTACTTATCCTATACAAGCATGTAACTACATATTAGAGAATGTAGATTTAGAAAATGCAAGATTTTATAATGAATATAACTATGGAAGTTATATGATTTTTAGAGGAATACCAGTATTTATAGATTCTAGAGCTGATTTATATGCACCAGAATTCAGTGGTAAAGAAGATGATATATTCATGGATTTTATCGAAACATCAGGTGTAAGTAGATTCTATGAAGATACATTTGAAAAATATGATATTACACATGTTATTACATATAAAAATTCAAAAGTGAATATGATAATTGAAAAAACAAAAGATAAAAATTATGAACAATTATATAGTGATGACTATTTTGTTATATATAAAAGGCTTAATGATGTAAAAGCAGGAAGTTAAAGAACAATTATATTTAGCCATATAAAGTTTATTAAAAAATTTATGTTTTTTAAACTAGTATATTGGAAGGAATAATAAAAATGGAAGAAGAAAAAAGTCTAGTAAATAAAAAATCAAAAAATGAAAAAATAAAAAAAGAAAAAGTTTTATTATTAATAATTGTACTTTTTATAATTATTATAGATCATATGGTAAAATTATATATTGTAAATGTAAAAGAAGTTCAAGTAATTCCAAATATACTGAGATTTAATATAACAGAAAATACAAAACCAGCCTATGGAATTGGTTCAGGTTCAACATTTATGTATGTATTAACAAATTTAGTAATATTAAGTGTCATTTTTAAATTTATGACAACACAAAATGAGTATGTAGATAAAAAATTAAAAATATTTTTGTGCTTTATATTAGCAGGAGGAATATCTAATATAATTGATAGAATAATTAGGGGATATGTAGTAGAATTTATCGACTTTAGACAAATAATAAATCTACCAATATTTAATATAGCAGATTTATTTACTCTAATAGGATGGGTTTCTATTGCAGCTATATTTGCAGTATTTACTGTAAACGAATGGAGAGCAAACAAAAAATAAACAATATTAATCATATTTGTACACTAGAAAGGAATTTTGTAGAAAATGAAGGAAATTGTTGTAGATAATGGAGAAGAAAACAACAGAATAGATGCATATTTATCAAGTAAAGTGGAAATGTCAAGAGTAACAATCCAAAGACTTATAAAAGAAGAAAAAATATTGGTAAATAATAAAAACACAAAATCTTCGTACAAAATACAACAAGGAGATATAATTATTATAAACGAAGATGAGCCCAAAGAAACAACAATAAAAGCACAAGATATACCAGTTGAAATCATTTATGAAGATAATGATATTATAGTAGTTAACAAACCTAAAGGAATGGTAGTACATCCAGCCAACGGAAATCCAGATGGAACATTAGTAAATAGTTTAATGGCAATTTGCAAGGATTCTTTATCTGGCATTGGAGGAGAAATTAGACCAGGAATTGTACATCGTTTAGACAAAGATACTTCTGGAATTTTAATTGTAGCTAAAAATGATAAAGCTCATATAAATTTAAGTGAACAGATAAAAAAACATGAAATAGAAAAAACATATATAGCATTAGTAAAAGGAGTAGTAAAAGAAAACGAAGCAACTATAAATATGCCAATAGGTAGAAGTACAAAAGATAGAAAGAAAATGGCAGTTGTAAAAACAGGAAAAGAAGCAATTACTCATTTTAAGGTTATAAAGAGATATCACAATTATACATTATTGGAAGTCAAAATAGAAACAGGAAGAACGCATCAAATTAGAGTACATTTGACACAAATTGGTTATCCAATTGTGGGAGACACTACATATTCTAATGGTAAAAATGAATGGGGAATAAAAGGGCAATGTTTACATGCAAAAAGTTTAAAATTTGTTCATCCTATTACAAAAAAAGAGATGTTTTTAGAAGCAAAAATGCCAGAATATTTTGAAAAGGTTATAGAAGAACTAGATAAAACAAATAAATTGTAAAACTATAGATGATTTGCTATATAAATTTTTGGCATATCTAGTTTTTATAAGTAAATAAATTAAACTTTTTTAACTAAATTAAGGAGGAATCCATAAAATTGGAAGAAGTAAGATTACAAAAATATTTAGCTGATTGTGGAATTGCATCTAGGAGAAAATCAGAAGAATTAATTATTCAAGGAAAAGTAAAAGTGAATGGTAAAATTGTAACAGAATTAGGCACAAAAATTATACCTAATAAAGACAACGTTCAATTTGAAAATAAAGAGGTAAAGCAAAATAAAAATTATGTGTATATATTATTAAATAAACCAATAGGATATGTTACAACTGTAAAAGACCAATTTAATAGAGATTCTGTTTTAGATTTAGTAAAAACAAAAGAAAGATTAGTTCCAGTAGGCAGACTAGACATGTATACGTCAGGAGCTTTAATTCTTACTAATGACGGAGATTTTGTTTATAAAGTAACACATCCAAAACATGAGATTGATAAAACTTATACGGTTACACTAAAAGGAATTATACAAAATGAAGCTATTGAAAAATTGAGAAAAGGTGTAGAAATAGAAGATTATATAACAAAGCCAGCAAAAGTAAAAATATTGAAAACAGATGAGGAAAAGAATCAGTCAAGATTAGAAATTACTATTCATGAAGGGAAGAATAGACAGGTAAGAAAAATGTGCGAAACAGTTGGATATAAAGTTTTAGCTTTGCATAGAAGCAAAATTGGTAATATAGATGTGAAAAATTTGCCTTTGGGTAAGTGGAGATATTTAACTGATAGTGAAATAAAAAATATGTTATATAAAAAAACTATTTACAATTAGAACAAATATTTATATAATAAAATCAAACATAAGAAAAAAGGAGTAAATAAACAAATGAACACACTACAATTCAAGCCTGAAGGATGGGAAAATGAAATTACTAGGCTGAATGAAAATAATGTAAACCGATATTACAATGAAGGTAATATATTACAAGGTTTAGTTAAAGAATGTGATGAACAATACAATTTGCATATCAATTTTGAAAATGGTTTAACTGGGATTATGCCAAGAGAAGAAATAGAAGCAATTAATATTGAAGAAAATGGCTTGCCAAAAGTCAATTTGTGTATAGGAAAAGTACATAAATTTGTTCAATTCAAAATTAAAGAAGTGACAAACAATAGCGAAGTTATATTATCAAGAAAAGAAGTACAAGAACAAGCTTTAGACTGGGTGAAAAATGATTTAAAAGAAGGACAAATTGTAACAGGAATTGTAAAAAATATTAGACCATATGGAGCATTTGTAGAAATAGGTGGAGGAATTGTAGGACTAGTTCATATAGAAGATTTATCAATAGCTAGAATAAAAACACCATATGAAAGATTAAAAATTGGACAAAAAGTAAATATTGTGGTAAAATCTATAAATAGAGAGACAGGAAAAGTCATTTTATCATATAAAGAAACATTAGGTTCATGGGAAGATAATGCAAAAAAATTCGAGCAAGGAGCAAAAACGACAGGAATTATAAGAGAAACTGAAAAAAACAAAAATGGAATTTTTATAGAGCTTACACCTAATTTAGTAGGAATGGCAGAATATCAAGAAGGATTACAATATGGACAAAATGTTAATGTTATGATAAAAAAGATAGACAATCAAAAGAAAAAAGTAAAATTAATGATTATTTAAATATATACTGTAAAGAATTAAACAGTATAGTGAAGGAGGAATTAAAATGGTTGAAGATAACCAAATTAAAGCACAAGTATCTCCTTTTGCAATAAGAGAAGGAGAAATAAAAACATTTGATGGAAAAGATGGATATGTATCAATGAATCAAATTGTACACAAGATAAACATAGGACATATTAATGAAATTCATTTTGCTATATTAGATTTAGTAAATGAATTTGAATTTATTACATCAAGACAATTATATCAAATGCTAGAAATAAAAGGTATTGATCCTAAATCTCAAGATAAATTAAATAACAAACTAGATCAATTAGTAAAATCTAAAATATTAACAAGATATTATTTTACTTCTGATGAAGGAAAAGGAATATATAGAATCTATTGTTTAGAAAAGATGGGAAAATATTTATTAACTACAAAAGAGATTGAATGTAAATGGCAACCATCAGACAATACAAAACCAGTAGGAATGATTAAGAAAAGATTAGCTGGAAACCAAACACTAATTGCATACTTAAGAAAAGTAAAAGCATTTGATAGTTATACAGTAAAACCAGCAATTACAGCAAAAATGGCAGGAAAGGTTTTCAAAGCAACAGGTGGAAGTGTAAAATTAACTAAAAACTCAAAATCAATTCAGTTCTTATTTGAAGCAGTAAGAAGAGAACAAGATTGGCAAAAGAAATTAGTTGAAAAAATGAGACTATATAAAGATTTTTATGAGAACTTTGTGCCAGGAGATTCTGGATATGCAAGTTTACCACAATTAATTTTAATATGCGAAGATGAAAAACATATGGCAGAAACATTTAAAGAAATTGTTACAAATCAAGTAGAAATACCACAAATAAAATTATATTTTACTACTGATTTAAGACAAAATAAAGAAACATTGGAAGATACTTTAGCAGAATTTAAATTAATAGATGGAAAATATAAAATGGAAAATGTAGAATTAAAATTATTAGGAATGTAATTAAAACTGTGAATTATATGAACTTTTAAGGATTATTAATAAATATATGTGTTTCTAATAAAAAAGGAGATGGGTCATAAACTATAGTTTATGACCCATTTTAACTTCTGAATAAGCTCCTAATCATTGTGATCGTCGGTAATCAAGCCCAAACGCTCCAACAGTGTAACGATAACATAGTGGTCAGAGCGCCTTTTCAAGTGAACTTTAAAATGTTCACCTTTTGAACTCTTTACAGTAGGATCATAGGTTTGGTCAATTTCATGAAACTTATAATCGTACTTGTGAATCCAATTATACAACTTATTCATCTTTGCATCATCATTGTGATGTGAAGAAACACTAAACCGCTCTTTGCCTGTGTGAATAACTATTTTGTGTAACCGTTTCCTTTTCATTTTTTTGTCCTCCTTTTCTACTATAAAATCTAGCAAATAAATGCTTATATCTATTTTTATTATATCATTTTTTATAATAAAAATCAATATACTGCTACAAAGGTGTATTAAAAGTTATATTTATAAATAAACATATGGAAAAGAGGTTACAAACTAAAAAAACAGTTTATAACCTCTAAAAAATGCAAATTGTTAAGAGAGTGTATTTTCTACTTTTTTACTTACTAAGCCAAGTATATTTGCTTTTTTGTAAGCAGAAGATACAAAAGAATCGCTATCACAATAATAAGTGAAATCTTCTACTTTAGAGAAACTAGAGTAGAAATTGAGCCAGCGAACAAAATTTAGTAAATTATCCTCACAGTTTTGTCCAACCGGAATTTCCAGCCGATGATTAGGACTAACTAAAACAATATTTGCACTTGCCATATAGCTTTTCCCTCCTTAAAATTTGATAATACTATTATATAGCATTTTGTGAATATTAGCAAGTAAGAAAATGGAAATATTGTCTATTAAAAAAACTTGCAAAATATAAAAAGATATGATAAAATATCCATGTTAAAAAATCAAATAAATATTTTTTAACATCTCTACTTACATAAAATGTAGGTTTTATATCCAAAGGGAGGTGAACGATAATGAACAAATACGAAAGTATTATCATTGTTAATCCGAATGTTGATGAAGCAGGTTTAAAAGCTTTAGAGGAAAAATTCACAGGATTAATAAATGAAAAAGGGAAGCTAGAATCAGTTGAAAACATGGGAAAAAGAAAATTAGCCTATGAAATCAAAAAATTCAATGAAGCAACATATATGTTATTCAATTTTGAAGCAAAACCAGATTCAATAGCAGAACTTGAAAGAATTTATAGAATAACAGACGATATTATCAAATTTATCGTAGTAAAAAAATAACATTAAATAAAGAATAGGGGCCTTTATTTAAAGTAGCAAAGAAAGGTGATTAAAAATGAACAAAGTAATATTAATGGGAAGATTAACAAGAGATCCAGAAGTAAGATATACACAAACAAACAACACATTAGTTGCATCATTTAGCCTAGCAGTAAACAGAAGATTTGTAAGACAAGGAGAAGAAAGACAAGCAGACTTTATAAACATTGTTGCTTGGAGCAAGTTAGGAGAATTTTGTAGCAAATACTTTAAGAAAGGTCAACAAGTAGGAATCATTGGAAGAATACAAACTAGAACTTGGGATGATGACCAAGGAACAAAACACTATGTGACAGAAGTAGTAGCTGAAGAAGCATATTTTGCAGATAGCAAAAGAGAAGGAGAAGCAGGAGCAAGCTCTTTTGAGAACACATTTGGTAATACTACTCCAGGTAGCATGGGTGAAGATTTTGAAGTATCTTCAAGTGATGATTTACCATTCTAACTATAAGAGAGAGGGGGAAATAAAAAATGTCAGATAAAAAACAAAACAGAAAAAACAATAATAAAAACTATGATGAAGATTTTAATCCAAGATTTAGAAAACAAAGAAAAAAAGTATGTTTATTATGTAGTGATAAAAACTTTGAATTAGATTATAAAAATCCTGAACAATTAAAAAAATTCATCAATGATAAAGGAAAAATTTTACCAAGAAGAACAACAGGTGCATGTGCAAAACATCAAAGAGACATTACAATAGCTGTAAAAAGAGCAAGACATATTGCAATATTACCATACACACAAAACTAATAAATGATTTATAAAAAAATAGCTAAAGCAATCAATAATTGAATGTTTTAGCTATTTTTTATATAATATTTGAAAACATGAGAAATAAATTTTGAAATATAATATTTACATTTTAAAAACCCTATGCTATAATTTTTAAAGTAGAAAAAGAGGTGAAATTAGTGAACCAAATATTAAGTGTACAAAATAATAATAATAAGAAAAAAAGCAAAAATTCATGGGGAGGATCACAAGTAGATATTAATAAAGTTGTAAAGTTTTTAGCAATTACAATGATTATATTTGGTACATTCATAATAGGTAGTGCATCATATTCTATGTATAAACAATCGCAACAAGAATATGCACAAGCAAAACCAACTATACATGTAGAAGAACCATCAGAAGAACTAGTAATTATAAAAGTTGAACACACAAAAGATTTATCAAAACTAACATATTATTGGAATAATGAAGAACCTATAGAAGTACAATGTCAAGGAAAAACGTTTGAACAAAACATAGAAGTTCCTACGGGAGTTAATACTTTAAATGTTTGTGCAACAGATGTTACTGGTCAAGAAACTAGATATCAAAAAACATATACTTTAGAAGGAGACATTTCAATAGACTTTACAGTAGAAGGTAATGACATAAAAGTAACAGTAGAAGGAAAAAATGAACTTACATATTTAACATACAGATGGGATGAAGAAGAAGAAATAAGAGTAGACATTAATGATATGAGTATAGATCAAACAATTGAAATTCCAAGAGGATTACACAAGCTAACAGTAATTGCAGTAGATATTAACAACACAACTGAAACAAAATCACAAGAAATTAATGGGGTAACGAAACCAAAAGTAGAAGTAACAACAGATGGATCAGATAATTTTATTATACATGCAACTGATGAACAAGGACTTAAAAAGATAGAATTTGTAATAAACGAAGATGAAAAATACTTACTAAATATAGAAGACAATAGAAAAGAGTTAGAATATGCTTATCCATTACATGAAGGAGAAAATAGATTAGAAATACGAGTATATAATATAAATGATGTCATTGAAGTAACAAAAGTATTAGTTAATAAATAAAAATATCCTCCTACTACTCTAATAGTAGTAGGAGGATATTTAATAAAAACAGCATATATGTTAAAAAAGAAATCTAAGCCTAGAAAGGAATGAAATAAATATGAATATTTATTTTGAAGTATTAACCTATTTTATAATATATTCATTTTTAGGATGGGTAATGGAATCAACTGTTAGAACAATTTGTGAAAAAAAACTAATTAATACAGGTTTTTTACATGGCCCCTTTTGCCCTATCTATGGAATTGGAGCAATGATACTATTTTTATTTTTAAAACGTTTTGAAAATCAGTTAATTCTATTATTTTTTATGGGTGTCATTGTTTTAACATTTTGGGAATATATTGTTGGAGTTATGCTAGAAAAAATGTTTAAAACAAAATATTGGGATTATTCTAAACATAAATTTAATTTTCAAGGAAGAATCTGTTTAACAAATTCAATATGTTGGGGAATTTTAGGAATATTGTTTGTAAAATATATTCATCCATTTATAGAAAATATAGTATCAAATATTAATCCAATAATACTGTATTATATAGTTGCAATATTATCAGTAGTAATATTAATAGATATGATAGTAAGTATTATAAAAGTAAAGAATATTCAATCAACATTAGAACAAATTGAAAAATTAAATACAGAAATAAAAGAAAAATTAAAAGAAATAAGATTATTAAAGAGAGATACAAATGAAACAATTTCAATTGAAAATATTCAAAATATAGTAGAAAATTTAAAGAAGAAAAGAAACAGAATAATACGACATTTATATAGAAATGTTTATAGACTAAAAAAGGCTTTCCCTGCTATTAATACAAAAGAAATAACAGAAATACTAAATAAAAAAATAGAAAAATATAAACAAAAAAGAAAAAAGATATAAAAATTACTTGAAATAGAATATTCCTTTTGTATATAATGAATTTAAAATAATATGTGGAGGAATGAAATGGGACAAGAAATTTATATAATAGATGATGATGATTCTTCAATATTCATATTTAGAGAATTATTTAAAAATGATAAAGATTATAAATTTATAAGTGTAAAAACTGAAGATATTGATATAGCATTAAAAAATATCCCATCATTAATTGTAATTAATGAGGATGCAATTGATAGAGATGTAGTTGATTTATGCAGAAAAATAAGAAAAGACGAAGATAATACAATCACACCAGTTATAGTAGTATCTTCAAAGTCTGACAAAGAACATAGGATTAGAATAATGCAAGAATCAATAGAATATTTTATCAAAAAACCAGTAGATGAACAATATCTATATTATACTGTAAAAAATTTGAATAGATTATTAACAAGTAATAGAAGGATGAGTCCACTAACAGGACTACCTGGAAATGTACAGATTCATGCAGAACTAAAGAAAAGAATATCAAAAGGGGAGACATTTTGCGTCTTATATTTAGATTTAGATAATTTTAAAGCCTACAATGATGTATATGGATTTTTAAAAGGAGATGAAATTATAGAATTTACAGCAGACACAATACTTACTTGCATTCATAATAGTGGATTTCAAGAAAACTTTGTAGGGCATATTGGTGGAGACGATTTCGTAGCAATTATTCCAGGAAGTGAATGCGACAAAATATGTCAACAAATATTAGCTCACTTTGACAAAGGAGTTAGTAAATTCTTCACAGAAGAAGATTTAGAAAAAGGATATATAGAAGTTGCTAACAGAAGAGGTATTATAGAAAAATTTCCATTAACATCACTATCAATAGGTGTAGTAGTAGCAGATGGAGGAAGATTTCATAATATACTTGAAATAGGAGAAATAGGAGCACAAGTAAAGCATGCAGCAAAATCTGTAATGGGAAGTAGCTATGCAATAGATAAAAGAAAAAATGAAGAATGACCGAGGGTGACCGAGGGGACGCGCCCCTTGGTCAACTTTTGACTTTAAAATACGTTTTTTAATTACTATTTTTATTATATAGATTTGTAAATATAAAAATAGTAAAAAATGTTAAATAGAAGGGAGACCAACTATGAAAAGTCAATAGAAAAATAGAAAGTTTTATAAAATTTTTTATAATAAAAAAATAGTCAATTTT
>CANQNU010000039.1 GCA_947625295.1 uncultured Clostridia bacterium
CAAAGGTTCCGGGTTTAAATGGCAACTATCTAGTTGCCATTTAAACCCGGAACCTTTGGCAACCCCCGAACCCTTGGCAACCTCGAACCTTGAATCTTGGCGACATTTTACATTGTTAAAGTTCCATTAGGTGTATTATTAATTACTAAAATATCCTCTTCTCTTCCATTCTCTGCATTTATATATACTAAAAACTCTCTATCTTCTACTTTTCCTTTGAATTCATAGCAAAGTATTTCTGTTTTCCATTCTGTTGGAATTATTGCTAATCCTTCACTTTCTATATTTAATTCTTTATTTAGATTTTTCTTTGCTTCTTCTTTTGTAATTTTTACATTATTAATGTTTCTTTCTTGATGATTATTTAAATATCCTGTTGTTTCTATCCCTAGCACTTCACCATTATCTAAAGCTACTTTTACTTTAATTAAGTCCGGATATATTACTGTATTATCTTGCATATAAGCATAATTAATTGTTACAATTCCTTCTTGTTTTAAATAGTATGTTTCTTTCATGTTTGGAAATCCCTTTTGTGCTAAATATTCTTTTCCTTTTTGATTTGCTTCTTCTTGTAATATTACTTCTGAATTTACGTCTCTATTTGAATTCATATAAACAACATGTCCGCCTTTTTTTGAAATTGATACATTAATTGTATCTCCATTTTGATTCGTAATAGAAAAGTCATATGATGGAATTGTTGCATTTTCTGAATATCCTAAATCTGATATTTCTTTTATATTTTCCTTTCCTATTAATTCTTCAACTTTTTGTTTTGCTCCTTCTTGCTCAATATCTTCTCCAGTTAATCCTTTTGGCTCTCCATTTGTCATATGTTCTGAAAAAGCACCGTCGTAAATTAAACCTGAATATTCATGAAAATTTTCCTCTAGATTACTAAAACTTTCTTTAGATACATTATCTACTTGTTGTGCAAATGCCATATTACCTTTATTTGTTAACTCTCCCCATTGCAATCTTCCTGCATTTAAATCTTCTGATAATTGATTTAACGTATTTTCTAATTCTATACTATATCCATGTAAATCCTTTAGATTTTTTAAATCCTCTTGTGTTAAACTTTCATTATAAATATTTTTTCTAGACAAAGAATACGAATAATCACTTACTTGATTTAAAAATTTTTCCGTATTCTCTAATTCCTGACTTTCTACTGGTAACATACTTAAATAACTCTGTGCCAAATTAGCTTCTCTCCATACATTAGTTAATGTTTCTGCTCCATGCTCAGGAGTTGTCGAAATTAAAGACTTCGCTAAATATGCTTCTACATTTTGAACATAATCTACTAATTCATAAAAAGCCATATTATAGCTATTTTCAGAAGCCTGTCTATATTCTCTTTGCTTTTTATATAGAATGACTCCTAAAATTGCAACTATAATTAAAAGTACACATATGATACTTAACATATGTCCTTTTTTTAACCTATTTTTCCAATCAACTAATTTATTCATAACAATTTCCTTTCTTAGGGATTTAAGAATGTCCCTTAAAATCTTTCTCCATGCAGAAAAGGAACATTCCTTAAATACTCTTATTAAATTTATTTGCAAAATCTATGTTTTCCAATTGTTTTTACAAGTGGTCTAGACCATATCCACTTATTAGTAGCAGTTTGTGGATTAAAGTAATAAATACATCCATTCGTTGGATCCCAACCATTTTTTGCATCTTGTGCAGCTTTATATACAGTTGAACCTTCTTCAATTGGATGATTGATTTGACCATCTGCAACTGCTGTAAATGCTCCTGCTTGATATATTACACCTGCAATTGTATTTGGAAATTTTGAACTTTTTACTCTATTTAAAATAACTGCTCCAACAGCTACTTGCCCCTCGTATGGTTCTCCTCTTGCTTCTCCATTAATTGCTCTTGCCATAAGTTGAATATCAGAAGTTCCTGAACTTGCAGCATAACTTATATTTTTATTTCCTACAAAACTTACTAAACAAATATTAAAAATAATTATTGTTATTAGTATAATTATTAATAAAATAATTTTTCTTATATTTTTCAAAATATCACCTTTTCTTTTTAATTGTTACAATTTATAGCTAAAATTACTATCAAAATATTAATTTATTATTTTGACATTTGAATCTTATCAGCTATGAATGGTAATTTTTAATTAAAATTAGTTTGTTTCATTTTTCAAAAAATATTCCATATTTTGAAATTTTTTTATATTTATGATAATATAGTTGTATATTTATTTTAATTGTTAATATATTTTTTATAGCTACCTACTAAATTCTTATACGGCTATACCAATTATTGTCAATTATAATAAATATATATATGATAATTATTAAAGGAGAATTTATGAAAATATTAATCTTTTATGCTTCTTATGGTGGAGGACATCTACATGCCGCTCAATCAATTCATGATTATATTGATGCAAATTATAATAATATGGACATAGAATTAATAGATTGTATGAAATATGTGAATAAAACTATAGAAAAAATAACAACAACTGCTTATCAAGAAATGGCAAAAAAAGCACCTTGGGCTTGGGGAAGAATCTATTCTGATTCTCAAAAAGGACCTTTAGCACATATTTCTTCAAGATCAAACAAAATTATGGCAATTAAATTATTAAAGTTATTAAGAGAAAAAAAACCTGATCTAATTATTTCTACACATCCATTCGGAAGTCAGATGTGTAGCTATTTAAAGAGGAAAGGAAAAATATTTGCAAAAATCGCTACTATTATGACAGACTTTGCTCCTCATGACCAATGGCTAGTAGGAAATGACTTTACAGATTATTATTTTGTAGCACATGATAAAATGAAGCAATATTTAGTTAGTAAAAATATTCCTGAATCAAAGATATTTGCAACAGGTATACCTATTTCTAATAAATTTTCACAAAAATATGATAAACATATATTATTAAAAAACTTTGAACTTTCTGAACACAAAAAAACTATTCTATTTTTTGGTGGTGGAGAATTTGGTTTAGGAAAAACAAAAACTCTACAAATATTTGAAAATTTTGTTACATCTAATCATAATATACAAATGATAGCAATCTCAGGAAAAAACCCAAAAATGCAAGAAGGCTTTAAGGAAATTGTAGAAAAATACAATAAATCAAGTGATATAAAAATTTTATCTTATACAGACCAAGTTCCTGAATTAATGTATATATCTGATTTAGTTGTTACAAAACCTGGTGGATTAACAACATCTGAGAGTTTAGCCTCTCATTTACCAATGGTAATAATTAATCCAATTCCAGGTCAAGAAGAAGAAAACGCAGAATTTTTAGAAAACAAAGGTATCGCTATATGGATTAGGAAATCAGATGATAGTAAAAACATTATTGAAAATCTATTATCTAATAATGACAAATTACAAAGTATGAAAGAAAATACATATATTTTAGCTAAACCATTATCTACTCAAAGTATCTGCAAAATATTATTAGATAATTAATAAAATTTTTAGCTATTGCATAAATAAAAAATTGACATAAAATATTTATAATCATAAATTTTATTACACAATAAAAAAAACACTTCATATAATAAAATGAGGTGTTTTTTATGTGTTTCGATAATTTATCTAGTTGTGATTTAATTGGTCTTGCTAGCTCCCTTGCAATTTTTCTTGGCGAAAACTTATCTATTAATGAAATTTCTATCTTATCTGATTTTTTTGAAGCCCTTGGTGATAATCTATCAATTATTGCCACAAAAAAATCAATATAACAATCATAAATTTATTATTATAAAAATATATTATATTTCTCTTCTTCCTTCCAGAGCCTTCGTTAATGTAATTTCATCTGTATATTCTAAATCTCCACCTACCGGAATTCCATGAGCAATTCTTGTCACTTTAACTCCCAAAGGTTTAATTAATTTAGATAAATACATAGCTGTTGCTTCACCTTCTACCCTAGGATTCGTTGCTAAAATTACTTCTTTTACTTGTCCATCCATTAATCTAGATAAAAGTTCTTTAATTTTTATATCATCTGGTCCTATGCCATTCATTGGTGATATTGAGCCATGTAATACATGATAGACACCTTTAAATTCATGTGTTTTTTCCATTGCAATAATATCTCTCACATCTTCTACAACACAAATTTGAGTTTCATCTCTTTTAGGATTTCCGCAAATAAAACATGGATCTGTATCTGATATGTTATAACATTTACTACAATATTTTAGATTTTTTTTAGCATTTAAGATAGAAGAAACAAATTCATTTGTCTCTTCTTCTGTACAATTTAACATATAAAATGCCAATCTAGCTGCTGTTTTATGCCCAATACTTGGCAATTTTTCAAAACTTTCAATTAGCTTTTCTATTGATGGCGAATATAATGACATTTAAACTTCCTCCATAAAAAACATTTTAAAGGTTGTCTTTTTTTCCTTCAAAAGGAATCTAGAGACATTACTTAAAATATCTCTAAAATCCTCCTAAACCTGGTATATTGAATTTTCCTAATTGATCTGCTTGTGCTGAATCTACTTTTCTTAGAGCTTCATTTACACATGTTAGAATTAAATCTTCTAACATTTCTACATCTTCTGGATCAACAACATCTGGTTTTATTTTTATTTCTTTGATTGTTTTTTCTCCTGATACCTTTACATTAATTGCTCCTCCCCCTGCTGATGCTTCGAACTCTTTACTTGCTAATTCTGCTTGAGACTTTTCCATATCTGCTTGCATTTTTTTTGCCTCTTTCATTAAGTTATTAATATTCATTCCTCCGAATCCTCCCATTCCTCCTGGGAATCCTCCTCTTTTACTCATTTTGTTTCCTCCTTATATTTTAAATTTAATTTTTATTCAATTATATTAAATGGAATATCTGATTCATTTGCTATATTTTGCAAATCTGTCTCTACATTCTTATTTTCAATTTCTTGTGGAACTGCTATATATTTAATCTGCATTTCTTTTCCACAGGCCATTGATACTAAGTTAGTTATTTCCCTAATATTTTCAGGTTTTTCTAATACTGTTCTTCCAAATGGCGTCATTCCATTTGGAAATTGAATTCCAACTGTCATATCGTTCATTTCTACTGCTTTTGTATTCATTAAATTTGTATACAAAACAATTTTTCCGCTTTGTTTCAAGTCATTAACAATTTCTGGCCAATATTCTTCTGAATTATTTGAATATTTTTTATTAGTTGTTGTATTTTTTACTTGATTTATCTTTTTTGAAGTTGAGTTTGATTCCATTCTAGTTTCTACCGTAGAAAATTTTTCTCTTTCATTAGTATTAGAACTATATGATACGCTACTATAACTATTATTTGATTGGTTATTTACTTGAGCTATATTTAATTTCCCTGACTTTAAATATTTTTCAATTTTTTTTACTCTCTCTTCAAGGTTATTGCTAACTTCTGCTTGTTTGTTACATAACTTTATTATTCCTGCTTGAAATATAATTGTTTTTTGAGTAGACCATTTTATGTCATTTTCTAATTCTGATAATTGATAAATTAAATCAATTAATTTTTCCTTTGAAATATTTTCAGATAACTTTTTAATATTTTGTATTTCTTCTTGGCTATATAATTCCAATTTTCCTGACGTCTTATAAACTAAAATATCCTTTACATATTTTATGATTTCCCAAAGCAAATTGCTAATATCTTTTCCTTGTTCAAGAACTAAATCAATATCTTTTAATGCATTCTCAACATCATAATTGATAATTGACTCTGTAATACTGTGTACAAAAGTTATTTTTGGTATACCTACTAAATCTTTAATTTTATCTTCATCAATGCTGTTTTCTCCATCTTGTATACATCTCTCCAAAATTGACAATGCATCTCTCATTGCTCCCTCAGAAAGTACGGCTATAATGTTTAATGCCTCTTCCGTAATCTCTATTTTACTTTCTTCACAAACAATCTTTAATCTTTTCTTAATGTTTTCATTTGATATTCTTTTGAAGTCAAATCTTTGACATCTTGAAAGAATTGTTGCTGGCAATTTTTGTGGCTCAGTTGTTGCTAAAATAAATTTTACATGTTCTGGTGGTTCTTCTAACGTTTTTAATAAAGCATTGAATGCCCCTGTTGATAACATATGAACCTCATCTATAATATATACTCTATATTTTGCTTTTGTTGGTAGAAAATTAACTTCTTCACGAATACTTCTAATATCTTCTACACTGTTATTAGAAGCTGCATCCATTTCAACTATGTCAGTTAATGAACCTGTTATTGCCCCTTTGCATATTTCACATTCATTACATGGCTCGCCATCTTTTGGATTTAAGCAATTAATTGCTCTTGCTAAAACTTTTGCAGCAGAGGTTTTTCCTGTTCCTCTACTTCCATTAAATAAATAAGCATGTCCCACTCTATCAGCTAAAATTTGATTTTTTAAAGTTTGCGTAATATGCTCTTGCCCTACAATTTCTTGAAATGTTAGTGGTCTAAACTTTCTATAAAGAGCTGTGTACCCCATTTTTTTCACATCCTTTATATAAAAACATATTTTTATTTATATCCAATTATATTTTTAACATACTTTATAAAACTTGAAAAAATGGTAGTTCTTAATCTCTCTATGGAAAGTATTCCACATAAAGATAACTACTTATTGCTGCTTCCTTCCGGACCTGACAAGATTCGTAGGTCTCTATTGGATACTCTCCATACAAAGATTAAGTACATACCATTTGTATTATATAATGAATAATTCAATTTATCAAGTAAACAAAAAATATTTTTTATTCTTTTATAATAATTTTATTAATATCATACTTTATAATTTATTATATCCTTTTAAAAATAATATTATCTAGTTGAGTCATTTCTATTGAAGCTGTTCCTTTTTCTATAATATTTTCCACTGGTAAATCTAAATATACGTCTGCTTGATATTCTATTCCAGATTCAACTTTAATATTAATATTAAAAGATAATTTTGCTTTTAAATCTTCTTGTGTTAAATTAGCCTTTTTTAGTAAATCGTTATAATTAATTTCATCTTCATTTGAAATATATTCTGCAATTTTATCATTAGCATATCGAAATGCTACGATTCCACCCTGATTTGATATCTTTAAATTTTGAATATTTGATTCCATATCTCCTATATATTCTATTGTGTCTAACTTATTTTCCTCTTTATTTTGAAAGATAGTATTTTCTGATAATTGATCTGGTTTGTAGAACGTTATGTTACCTTTTTGTTCTTGTTTTTCTACTTTAATGTTAGTAATGCAAACTGATTTTATTGCTTCTTCTTTATTATATTGCTTATTTTTTTCTATGTACATATATATATCATTATTTTGATTAATATCAAATGCCCATTTGTTTTCTCCACCATCTTTATCTATTCCTTCAGATGAACTAATAATTGTAATTTTAGATAAATTGAATGGCATGTTAGTTTCTCCTTCTACACTATACCTTAAAACAATAATGCCTAATATAAATAATATTACTGCAATTATAACAATTATCATACAAATATGAAAATATTTTTTATGAACTAATAATCGCATTATCTCTTTCATCTCTTCCTCCGTATATTACATCTTTTCTTTTTTTTTAATTTTTCTTAACATTTTGAAAAAATCTTTTAAAATTTCTTCACATTCTGATTTCATAATTTCTTTTTCTACTTCTACTTTATGATTAAATGTATAATCTTCAAATAAATTTAAAACTGAACCTGCCGCTCCTGTTTTTTCATCTAATGCTCCAATATAAAGCTTTCCTATTCTTGCGTTAATAATTGCACCTGCACACATAGAACATGGCTCTAACGTTACATACATCTCACAGTCTAATAATCTCCAACTTTCTAGTTTCTTACTTGCTTTTTGTATTGCTAAAATTTCTGCATGTTTCGTTGTATCTAATTTAGTTTCTTTTAAATTATGTGCCTTTGCAATTACCTTTCCATCTTTTACAATAACAGCACCTACTGGAATTTCTAACTTGTCATAAGCTTTTTTTGCTTCCTTCAATGCCATTTTCATAAACTTTTTTTCCATAATACTTCCTTTTTATTTTTAATTATGTTCCCTTTTTTAAGAACTTTTTAAATTAATTAATCTTTAATATACGCATATTGTAGCATATTGATTTATTATTTGCAAATTTTTATATAAACCATTTAGCAATTTCTTTTATGGTAACATCTCTACTTATATCAACTACTTTTATAAATGTTTTATAAAATAATTTTACAATTATTTTCTCCTTCCAATTTAATCCTCTTTTTACTTTATTAATTGTTGCATTTCTCATTTTTTCGCTCCTTATTTTTGATTATTCTTCCTTTTTCGACTTTATTCTACAATACATGACACCATAAATGTCAGTGTCCACTATAAATTTTTTTAATAAAAAACACTTCAAATGTTAATTTTATCAACATTTGAAGTGCTTTTTATTAAATTTACTTTTATTTTCTATAATATTATTTTGTTAATTTCCTTCTTTTATTTCCTTAAACATATCATTTTTCATCATATATGTATTAAAGCTCATAAAAATCATATCAAGTATTTTTATTATTCCATGATTATCATATATATCTAGTTCATTTCTCATTTGTTTAAATGTTGCACTTTTTATAAAATACATATTATATACTTTATATGCACTTATTTTAAATCTTTCTTTATAAGTAATATCAAACATTTTTAGAGTTTCTTCAAATTCTTTAACTACTGCTGCATTTTCATTTTCACTAATATACTTTTTCATTTCTTTATATTTCTTTTGATTCTCGTCATTATGATATTCGAATAAATTAGTGTCCCCTCCTCGAGACATAATTATACCAGCTAATATAGTTGCACCAATTCCAATAAAAAAATTCATTTGCATTACAATAAATAACGATTCCATTAAAAATAAACTCCAAATCATACATTTTATTGGATTTTTGTAATGTTTTGCATCTCCTATTGTCTCCCTTACATACACAAATAAAGCTGTTACAATTAACATGTTTTTTATAGAGCATCGTATTATTAGAAACCCTACGCTAAATACTATTATCGCCTCTGTTATATTAAAAAATAAACTTTTATAATTTATCTTTTTCATTTGTTTCTCCTCATTCTTTATTCACCATCTTCAGTATCACAGAAAAATAACCATGAATTAATTGGCATAATTACACCTCCTATAAAATCGATTTTATGTATAATATCAATATATTTATTGATACTATAAATATATTGAATATTATCAAACTTATATTTCTAATTGTTATACTCTTAATTGGTCTTTTTTCTCCATCATTTCTATTCCACCAAATACAATATTTTTTATATATTTTTCTTATTTTTTTCCTTATTAAAATTGGTATGAATAATACTATTTTACTAATTATTGCTAAAAAATAATAATTTGAAAAGTCACTTTTCACAAATTTAAAACAAAAGTATGATGTATAACTTAAATAAGCAGACATAATTAAAATTAAGAATATTTCTGTAAGTTGAATTTTTTCTTTATATAATAACATTAAAATACCATAATATATAAATATGAATAATAAATATAAATATGTATTATACTGACTTATCATAATACATACAATATAAGTTATCATTGTTAATATGAATAATCTTACTCTCTTTGTTTTTATATCTTTTATATAAGTTAGAAAATATGTAAAAAATATTACATCTGGCAACATACCAATTGTCAAGCTTATTATTATATCTAGCATATTCCTTCTCCTTTGTAATTATATACTCAATTATATTCACCATTTTTATTAATATAACTAATTTAATAAATTGAAAACAATTTAAAATACTGACATTTAAAATATAACAAATTGTCTTGACTTAACCTCTAAGTGTGTGTATAATATAAACAAGTATACACCTAGTGTATGCTCATAGAGAGAAAAGATAGTCGGTCGCCAAATCGTTTCTATCTTTTCTCATTCTTTATATTCATTATTATACACAATATATAATAAAAAAGTAAAGAGAAAAAGTCAAAAAATGTCGATTTTTTTGTTTTTTTGTATTCATAGTATTAGTTTGAATCATTTATTGAATTAATAATTTGTTTTATTTAATTAGTTTTTTTATAATATTGTGATATATCTATTATAAAGCTATAATAGTGGAAAAAATAAGTTTTTACTTTTAATATAATAAATTTTTATTTATACTATATACTTTCCCAATAATAATATAAGATATTTTCATCTACATCATAAACTGCTATTTCGTAACCTGTTGCATTTTCTTTAATAATATTCTTTTTTTTGCTTTCATCTCTTGTCCTACATACTAATTCATAATAATAATATCCATTCTTAATGTTAAAGACTTCTTTGTTATATTCAAAATTTTCTAATTTATCATCATCTAATCTATTTTTGCTCCATTTTTGATTTTGTTTTAATTCTTCTATTATATCCTTCCCTCTTTCTTCTGTAAATTTATATACATAATAGTCTCTTCCATCATTTTGCGGTCCGCCTCTTACATCATATATTTCTCTACTAATGTAATTTCTAGTATCTAAATTTAAATCTTTATGGTAATCTACATGATTATTAAATATCCTATTTATATAATAGTATAATTTTGCATTCTTTAAATCAAATATTGCATAAGCATTTTTTCCGTTATAATAATATAAATCTTCTCTGTCTATAGAAATGATACTATCATCTTTTATTTCTGAAAATTCTTTCATTATGTATTCATAATATTTGTTTTTGTTCCATAAATTACTTTCTTCTAATTGATTTTTAAAATTCTCCATACTATTTATATAATAATTTTTTAACTTATATACTTTATACTTTCCATCTAAAAAGTCTTCTGTATATGTTGTGCAATATTCTATATCATATTCATCTATTTTTAAACCTAATTTTTTATAATCTGTATCTCCATTTATTGAAAAATATAATTTTGCAATTCCAACAGACAGGAAACTTGCAATTATACAAATTACTGATACTAAAAAAATATATATAATTATTTTTTTGTTTTTCATATCATCATTCCTTTAATTTAATTTTATAATTAGGAAAATTAAATTTTATTTTTACATTATATGTCTTTATAACTCCGTATTCACTAGAAACAACTCCAAAATTATTTAATAGTGTTGATAATATATCTGTAAGCATTGCTTCTTTATTATCAACATATTCCTTCAAATCTTTAAATTCCGTAAAATCATATATATCGTTTATATCTCCTTCTAAATTCCAAGTATTATCTTCATTTTTTGTTGCTTTAACAAACATTGTAGCTTTATGTAATGAATAAAGCAAATCGCCTCCTTCAAACTCAAGTAAAACCCCATCTTTTTCGTAATCTTTTAAATCAAACATATCTGTTCCTTTTCCATATTTTTCTATTAATTCTTTTACTTCGTCATTAAATACTCTACTTTTTATTAACAATTCATCTGTTACACTGTCTTGTATTATCAAATCTTCTGGCTCTTTTCCAAGTAAAGATAATGAATTACTTAAGAGTCTTGCTGATAACTTTTTATCTTTTAACATTCCACCAATAACCACAACTTGCCAAAATGTATACTGCATTGAATAAAATACTGCGTATGATATTGGGTTCATTTTTTTTGTTATAGTAAATATAAAACTCATACTTTTTATAAAATTCTCTGCAATTTTTTCATCCACTTCTTCCCAATTTATATTTTGTAGCTCTTTTATAAGCTCATCAAATTTTCGTGTATAGTTAAATAATCTATATATATCATTTAATTCAAAAGATATAGTACTTACTATATTTCTTGAAAATACTGAAATATTATTTATGTCTTTTGAAATTTTTTCTTTTATATCATCCAAAAATCTGCAATTCATTCTATTTAAATAATTTAAAGCTATATATTTTTGCGCTAAAGAATATTTTTTATTTTTGCTAAGAAAGAATTTATGATTTCTCCATGCAATTCGCGTACATAAGTATGCTTCTTTATTCCATATAAATTTAGGTGATTTTGAAAATTCTAACAATCCATATAAGTTGTCAAGACATCTCCTTCCAAACATCTTATATTTATAATTGTATGGTTTATTGCATAAAACACATCTTTTTTCATTTATATTATTATCATTATTTTCCATATCAATTTCTCCTTTTATTTATTATTTAATTTCCACATTATCATTGGGTGTTCTTTTATTCTTTCTATTATTTCCTTATTTTCAAATAATAGTTCTGGTTCATAAATTCCTTTTTGGAATTTATCATAAAACTCTTTTATATTATCATCAACTACCAAAATATCTTTTAAATACTCTCTAACTGCTTTTTTCATTTCATCTACATTGCTTTTTCTTGGATTTCTATCTTTTAATGTTGGCAATAATTTTGTCCTAATATCTTGTCTTTTTAATTTTTCAATATTATCAATTTTCATATCCTTTAGCTTATAATTATTAACTGCTATATATTCTAACATAAAACATTGCTTCAACAGCCTTTTCTCTCCATCATCAAATAAATTATACTTACTCAATGTATAAATGTCATATAAATCTCTCGCAGTAGATCTACTTAATAAAGCACATAATTTTGACGCATATATTTCTATTGGATGAATACAATGTATAATTAAATGCTTGTCCTTAAAAACATCTGTGCTTACTTTTATTCTTTTAGTGTCTAAAATATGTACTCTATTCATGTAGTTTATTTCAATTTTTATATTATCAATATTCCCTTTTATATCAACATATTCTGCAACAATTGAATCCAATGCATATACATTTATTGATTTTTTCATATTAAGTTTATAATTATTAGCACTTAAATAATTAACTAATAAATTATGTATATTTTCCCTTTCTTTTATCATTTTTTCTTTTGCTAAATTTTCTGTTAAATCCAAATCAATATCAACCGATAATCTTGGAAAATTAAAAATAGCTGTATTTATAGCTGTACCACCTTTTAATACTAATAGTTTATTTAATTTTGCATCACTATTCATCCATTCTAAAATTCTTATTAATCTCTCTACTTTTTCAAGTGTTGACTGAATAAATCCTGTTTCTTTAGAGATATTTTCTATATATTCTCTATATTTCTCTACCAATATAATCCTCTTCCTTTATTCGTAAATATTTTAGGTACTATTAAATTCCATTCTTTTATATATTTGCTTTTCATTCTTTTGGTTTCTTCATTAAAATATAATCTCTTATTTTCACATTTTTTTCTACATTCATTTATTACTTTTTGTTCCACCCCATAATGTTCTTTATATAACTCTAGAAAAAATCCTACTTTTGCATATAATTTACTAGAATGATAATATTTCATATACTCTAATATTTTATCTCCTTTTAGTTTTCCAAATAATTCTAAACACATTATTAATTCTTCATTTCCTCCTGCTAGTTCTGTTTTATCTATACAGTCTATAAATGTTCTTTCTTTATCTGTTATTCTAACCTTACCATCTTGTACTATTCCAAAATCATTTTTACTATTTATATATTTGTATGATATACCTTCAAATTCAAAATTTGTAAATCTTTTCTTTGTAGATACATACACTTCATAAAAAACTTGATTTTTAATCCCATAATATTCTAAAGCTGAATGATACGATATATATGCATCGTCTTTTATTTTTGAAGCTATCATATATTGGTCTGGAATTGTATTTTTAAGCTCTATATTACATACAACATATAAATTATGCTTTACTCTTTTAATGTAATTAAATAATAGTAAGTCTCTTATTAGACTTTTAGCAGTATTTATATTTCCCGTTAAATTATATACATCCTCTACATTAAAAACTTTTAATGTTAGTATCTTTTCATATCTTTTCATTTTATCACCACGTTTTTTGTATTGATAGTATGCGTTTTTACACCCTTTTGTTACACTTTAGCACATATTTTATATTTAGTCAATATTTTTTATCGTTTTTTGTATCAATAATATGTATTTTTGGATATTTACACTACAATTTTCGTGATTTTATAGAATTTTATTATTATTTATAAAAGTTTTTTATTCTTTCAAACTAAAAACCTCCTAATAAAAGATTTTTTCTTTTACTAAGAGATTTTTATTATTCTATAGATATATTTATAATTGGTGTCCCCGAGTGGAATCGAACCACCGCAAGACCGGACTTAGGAGGTCCGCGCTCTATCCAACTGAGCTACGAGGACATTTTAACCATTTAAAATATTATAATTTATTTATATATAAAAATCAAGTGCCATTAATTTAGAACTATGAATAACTTGTGATAAGATCACCCTATGAAATTAACTTATGAAAAGTTCACCCTATGATATAATGGAGGTAT
>CANQNU010000040.1 GCA_947625295.1 uncultured Clostridia bacterium
TGAACAGATTTTAGTCCATCTTCTGTTTGGTCTAAGAATACAGTACCTTTAATTATTCTTGCATTATCTGCTACTTCGAGTTGTAATGCTGGTGCTTTGTCTGTGTCATCTTCGTATGTGTCTTCATTTCCTGGTATAGCATTTCCTGGAGCAGAATCTTTATCTACACCTGCATAGACATTTCCTTGTTCATCAAATGTAGAATATGAATTGATTTCTACTACATTATCTAAACTTTCTCCGCCATTTAATAATTCTACTACTTTTTTTCTATTTAATTTAAATTGTACATAAATATCTTGTGCATTTTGTGCTTCTATTCTTGAGTCAGTATTTACTGTAATCTTTCTATAATCTTCATTATAATCTGATTCTGAATATTGTAATTGATTATTTGAATTTATATTTCCTTTTTCATCTAATTGAGTTCCTACACCTACTAATGTGTAGTTAGCATCATAGTAATCTACAATATTATTTACTTTTGTTATTAGTCCTGTAGATTCATTTTTAATTTGGATTTTATATGTTATATACGCTTGTAGTTCTCTGCTTTTATTTGGATTTTCCCATGTGTAGTCAGATTTGTATATAGCTCTTGTGTATTTCATTTTTCCATATTCATTTCCAAATTTAACTCCAACATTGAATCCATCACCATATTTACCTTGGTTTTTAAATCTTTGTGCATATTCATATGTATGTTCATATCCATTGATTGTAAGTCTTACATTTTGTATATCTTTTATTAGTGCTAAATCTGGTTGTTCTCTTTCATATAGTCCTAAATTAATATTTTCTACTCCATCAATTGCTGATGTACGAGTTTCATATTGATCTTTAATAGAGTATCCTGTTTGATTTGTATCCGCATCTATTACATATGAATCCATTTTATCTCTATCTGTAAGCTCTGCTATATGATTAGAAATATTATAGCTTAAATTATATGATACATTTCCTGATGAATCTTTTGCTACTCCTTGTTCTATTACACTAAATTTTTGATTCAATTCTGTTCTTGCTGCTTCTGTCTCTGCTGCTTTTGAGCCATTATCTCTATCAATGTGTGGAATTACATTGGTATATGTTAATCCATTATATTCAAATTCCATATAGTAGTTTCCTAGATTTTCTACTAAAATTCCTTCAAATATATAGCTTCCATTTTCGTCTGTTAGTGCTGTGCAAGGTTTTCCATCTTTATTTGTTACTATATTTCCTGATAAATCTTTTAATCTAACAGTAACACCTGGTACTAATGTATCTTCGCTATCAGCATCATTGTCTCTAAATAAGTCATTTCTAACTGATAGTTTTCCTGATATGTTATCAAGCCATACATAACCTGTAAGTTTGATATATTTTTGTTTGTTTTTTATAATATATTTTTTAACTTTTTTATTATTTTCTATTGTAAATTCTGTTGTTGTACATTCATAACCATAATATGGTTGTATAACTTCTTTAAATTCGTAATCTCCTAATAGCAATTTTTCAACATGTATTGTTCCATCTTCACCTGTTAAAAATGTAGTAGCATTTTCTTCAGATACGTATGTGGTATTTCCTTGTGCGTCCTTTTTTACCCATTTATTTAGTTGTTTATGTTTTAATTTAAATCCTACATTTGCAAGTTTAATCTCATTTTTTTCTTCATCTACTTTTACTATTTTTATATCTGCTGTTGTATCTCCTTCATCAGGTCCTGGTTTCCATGTAAGATCAGCAGGTTCTTGTTCTTGTTGTGTAGCTGATGATTCTACAAGGGCTAAATTTTGGTATGTTTCTGCATGTTGTCCAGGCACTATTGATAATATTGCAATCTTGGCTGTAATTATTCCTTCAGTAGGTGCTGGTTTCTTTGTTTTTGCATATATATTTGTTATTTGAGATATTTGTTGGTCTATTGGTATTAATATTGAGAATTCTTTTCCAGATTTTATTTTGCTAACATCTGAAAATACTTCTCCAGATTGTATAAATTTGTATCCTTCTATTTCTATTTCTTTAGTTGTACCTGTTTTATATCCCTTTACTTCTAATTTTGCAAGTTCTGGGTCAAATTCTAAATTGATTGGTCCCCATTGAACATATTTATCTCTATATTCTTCATTACTTGGTAATTTTGTTACAATATCTGTTTCTTTTCTTTCAATATATGCATCCGTACTATTAACTCCATTTACTACTCTGTTTGCATATTTGTTTACTTTTTTTCTTAATTCAGCTGGAAATCCTGTATTATTATTGTTTACATCATCTTTATCGAATCCATGATCTTCACCAACTTGATCTACCCATTCATAAAGATAATACCAAATAGCACGTTGCCTTAAATCTCCTCCTGTATAATGTATTGCTGCTGCTAATCTAGCATTCAATTTTGCATCTTTTCCTGTAACATTATCTCCATTTATAGAAGTACCTTCAATAGTTCCTATACTAGATACATAATAATTATAGTATTTATAATGAGTTAATTTTTGCTTATGTTCTACACAAAATAATGTATCTAAATTATCATATTCATTCATTGAAAGTGAAAAAGTATCTCCTTTTTTTAGACTATCTATACTCACATGATAATTTTTACCGTAGTCAGTAGCATTTGAAATATTTCCGCTTCCCAATATTATTAAGATAAATGCTATTATTGATAATATACTATTTCTTATTAATTTGGCTTTGTTCATCTATTTTTCCCCCCTTCCTTCTTATACTTTATCAAATTTATGTCTAGTTTTTTGTTTTTTAGATTTTTTTACTAATGGTATAGTTATTCCACTTAAAATTGCTATTATAACTACAATAGTTACTGTTGAATAGAATATGATTGCACCAGTTCCAATACTTATAATTACATCTGCTGATCCCATATCATTTTCTCCTTTTGTTTTGTTACCTGGCGTTGAATTACTATCCTCTATTCCTAATTCATTATAAGCTTCTACAATTTCAGCTGTGTTATTAATTCTTCCTGTATTGTCCTCTGTCATTGATTTTGTTAAAGTCAATGTTAATTCTCTTGATTCTCCTGATGCTATTTTTTCATTTGCCAAACTTGTATTATATAAATTTGTACCTGATTGATACCAATCTTTATTTAATTCTGAACTGAATTTAAGGTCAGATGGTATGTAATCTGCTATTTTCTTGACATATCCTTCAACTTCGCCTATATTTGTTACTTTTATTTTATATTCAATTAATACTGTTGATCCGTCAATTTGTTTAGAATGAATTTCTGTTTTTGCCATTGTGCTGTTGTTGTATTCTGTTACTGTTGTTCCTGCACTATTTTGAACAATAATTTTGCTTACAAATTTCTCTAATTGTAAATCAAAATTTTGTAATTTTATTAAACCAATATTAATATCTGAGATATTAGTATTATTTATTTCAATCATATCTGTTGAGGCTACTTTTTGATTTTGTCCTTCAATAACTATTTCACTCATCATTACATTTGAATTTTGTCCCTCATTTACACCTGTAACTTTATATTGTGTTAAAGCATATTGTGTAGTATTGTAATTAAATATTACAATGTATTTACCATTTGGGATATTAGTTAACATGTATGTTCCATTGTCACTTGTCGTTACTACTATATTATTTCCTGATTTATCTTTCACAAATTGATTTGTTTCTGCATTTAATAAGCTAACTTTTACACCACTTAAAATTGTTTCATCACTATCTTTTTTACCATTTGCATTTTGGTCAAACCAAGCAATACCACTAATAATTCTTGTTCCTTGTGCTATATTACCACTATTTCCCCCTTGACTTGGATTATTGCTTGAATTGTTAGTTTGAATATCGTCTCCATCATCATCTTCACCAACATATCTACCATCATCTTTAGATTTTTCTGTTGGTTGTATAATATGTGTTATCTCTTCTGTAGTTGATATTTCTTCTCCCATATATTCTGCTAGTGCTTTATTAGTTATCATAATTGGATTTTCTTCATTATCTGTTTCTAAAACAGATGCTGTAACTTTTATGCTTTTTTGCTCTCCTTTTGGTACATCTATTCCGATTAAAATATCGTTATCTTCTGGAATCTCTTTTTCTTCTCCATCTACTGTAATATTGTCAATTTTTAAGTAGTCACTGACTTCGTCTTCGATTCCTATATCAGACATATCTGCTGTTCCTGTATTTGCTACATTTATTGTATATTCTATTTTGTCTCCATTTTTTACATATTTAGATTGCTCACTTGTCATAGAAATTTCTGCTTTTCTTTCTACAATTGTATCTTTCCATAAGTTTGATCTATATTCATCATTTCCTTGTTTTGCCACCATAGAAAGATTGATTTCTCCTCCTACTTGTGGTTTAACTGTATAATATAATAATTTTTGCTCTCCTGCTGAAAAATCTCCTAAATCAATTTCATTACTATATTCAATATTTTCTGATTTTAATTCTTCATCTTCATTCATTTTTCCTGTAGTTAAGCTTACTTTATTTACTTTCAATCCGTCTGAAAGATTATTTTTTAGTATTACTTTTTCTTGATTTTGTGATGATATATTTTCTACTAATATGTAATATTCTATTGTTTGATCTTTATATAAGATAACGTCATTAGCTGTAATTCTTTTTATGCTAACTCTAATATTTCCTGGTTTTGCTTTATTTTCTAATTTGTTTGATTCTGTTATTACATCATCAAATTTAGCTATACATTCATTTGTTATATTAGTTTCATTAGAAATGTTTGAATTTACTCTTACTTCATATTCTCTTACTATTGTTTCTTCTGGATTAACTTGAGCTATTGCTTCTTCATATTTGTCTTTATCTACTTCTTCATAATATGATGTACCTTCATTTTCAAATTCGTCTTTTGCTTTTACATATGTAGTTCCTTCTGGTACTGGTGCAGAGATTGTAACATTATTTGCTGTTTCAGTTCCTATATTTGATATTTCTAAATGATATTTTATAACTTCTCCTGCTTTTACTTCATCTCCATTATTTAATTCATTACTTCCAACTGTTGCTTTTACTTTAGCTTGTAGTTTTGGTCCAATACCTGTTGTCATTTTTAATTGTGTTGATTTTACTGTGTCACTTAAGTTTGTTTCACCGTCTATATAATTTACTTGATAATCTTGGCTTGCATTTTCATTGTATTCTAAGTTTGCTGGTATTACTGCATTATAGCTTGCAACTATACTTCCTTGTGGCTCTATCTGTTCTGCAGTAATTAAGTATTTCTTTACAGCTGATGAATTTGTTAGCTCTTCACTCCATTGATTTTCTTCATTTGACAAATCATCTGTTGCATTTTCATTTTCTGTATAATATACTTTTCCATTTTCAGTTTGAATTGAACTTGTAACATCAATTCCAACTTCGCCTTCTTTATTTCCTGTTGGGAAAGTTCCAAGTACTTTAACATCTTTAATTGTTGTTTCTTTGTTATTTATTACTTCTATTTGAGGTGTTATTTCTTTTGCTTCTGTTCCTCTTGCAAGTGAAATTTCTTTTGTTGTATCTTGTCCAATTTCATCTATGTTTAGTTGTTCTATTGTAGTAACTGTTGTAACATCTGTTGGTGCTACTATTTTTATGTCACTTACTGCTTTGCCTTCATTTATATATGCTTTTGCTTTTTCGTTTGAGTATGTCATTATTATTTGACTATCTTTTGATGCTGATTTTTTATTTAATTTTATTTTTCCATTAATAATAACATTTGCTCCTTGAATTGCACTTTCACTATAATATGTTTGTTCTCCTTCTAATTGAATAGTTAAGACACGTTCATTTAATTGGCAGTCTTTTATTTTTAATTCATCTTCATACATAATTGAAACATTATTTATTGTAATTTCTTCTACTTCTTCAGGAAATTCTATATTTAAAACTGGATTTTTGTATAAATCATTTGCTTCACTTTGAGATTTTAGTATTGCTTTTAATGTTATTTCATTTTCAAGTACTGTTGATAAATCTTTTCTATCTATTTCTATAGTAGCTTCTGTCATAGTGTCTTTTAATTCTATTGTTTTTATATTATTTGGATAAGCAATGGTTTCTTGATTTGAATTTAAGTTAGTTGTAACAAATAGTTTAGTGTTAAAACTTACACTATTTCTAATTAGATTTTCGTCATTTTGTTTAATTATTTTGCAGTTTTTAATATCAATTTTTCCTGCAGATATTGGTGTTGTTGTTTTTATAACAATTCCACTTTGTCCTTCTGCTCCGTAGTCTATTACTATGTCTCCATTTTCGTCTGTTTGCGTATCATTTGTTATAACTGCTACATTATCTCCGTTTTCATTTCTAATAATAGCATTTCCGTTTTCTCCTAATACATTGAATAATTGCTCTTTATTAATTATTGTTTTTCCATATACTATATTTGCTTTTGTTCCTTGCAATGCAATATCATTTTCATAATCTGCTTGTGATGCGAATACGTCTTCCTCTCTAATTTCCATATAATTTAAAATACCTGTTGTATTAACATTAATAGAATCTATTGTTGTGTATTCTCTATCTATACCTTGATATAATTTCCCTTTATACATTGCTGTTTCTGTCTCTTCAACGTTTGCTGTAACTATCTCTTCTTTTTCTTCATCTTTGTTAATAAGGATTTCTGGAATGTCAGTTTCTATTTTTTTGTCGTCATATAGATTAATATATATTTTTCCATTTATAGCAATATCTTCTAAATTATTGGTTTTATATAAATATGTTAATATAACTTTTTCGTTACCTTCATTTTTCCATAATACACAATTTTGCTCAGTTGGCTCGTTTTTTAAATTTATATCTATTTGTCCGTTATCATAGTTATATGTATATTTTGACATTGTATTTAAATCAGTAACAACAGATACTTCTGGCTGTTCTTGATTCATATTAGGTACATTTGAGCTAATGCTTATTTCTTTAATAGGGTAACTATTATCTTTTAAACCTAAGTTTAGTAATACTTGAACTACTCGTTTATTTTGTCCTGCAACTACTAATGTTTTATTAGTAATAACTTTTGCAGAATTTTCTATATTTTCAGGAGTTTCACTTTCAGATATTAATTTTAAAGTTACAGTTTTGTCAGCTTTAATTTGTTTATCTTTTTCGCTACTATCTTTATATATTCCTTCTAATTTAATTTTGCTGTCCATGTTTAATAAACTTACATTAAATTGTTCTGATTGCATAAATTCTATTGGCACTTCTATTTCTATTTCTTTTTCTGCATTTATTTGATTTAACGTAATAGTGTTTGCCTCTATTTTATTAATCCACTCATTTTCAACTTCTTTTAGTTTAAAGTTTCCTTCTTCTAAAATAATTTTTCCATCAAAATATCCTTGTTTCTTTACTTTTACATAAAAATACAAGTTTGTATTTGAACTTTGAATTGATTTTTCTATGTTTGTAGTTTTTTCTCCATTATCGTCTTTAAAATAAGCTGAAAATTCAATATTATTGTTGTTAGTACTAATATTGTCGACAGCGTAACTAAATAATGTATTTCCTACAAATATAAAATTTGCCATTGTCATTGTTATAATTAATAAAATAATAACACTAACTTTTAAAATTTTTCCTTCCATTACTTCCTCCTTATATATTATTATAAAATATATTTCTTCTAATATATTATATAAAAATTTTTTTTAATATAGCAATATTAGTTTTTTCATCTGTTTATTTATAATTGCTTTTCTTGTTAGGGATGCCCATTTTTATTGTTTTATTAAGTAATTTTTAAAAATATATTATTTTTTAATTACATTTTGTAATATTTCAAATAACATATGTCACTAATTTATATTATACCTCTTTTTTACATATTTTTCAATATTTATCAACAAAAATAATCGTTTTTAATTATGTTAATTTTTAAATATTAGTAACCATTTTATATTTTTTTCATATCCTACTAATATATCTTTGTGTGCTTTAATAATATATTATAAGAGGTGATTATTTTGAATAATAATTTTAATTTGGATGAAAACACTATGAATAATATTAAAAATATGGTAGATAATGGAGATTTTTCAGGTGCTATCTCTCAAATTTCTCCTGAAATGATAGAAAACGTTAGCAAAATGCTTAATAATCAAAAAAATTCTGATATTCCTAATAATTCAAACCAAAACAATTTCAACAATTCTGGTAACTCAAATCAAAGTAATTTTAATAATTCTGGTAACTCAAATCAGAACAATTTCAATAATTCTAGTAATTCAAATCAGAACAATTTCAATAATTCTAGTAATTCAAATCAGAACAATTTCAATAATTCTAGTAATTCAAATCAGAACAATTTCAACAATTTTAGTAATTCAAATCAGAACGATTTCAATAATTCTAGTAATTCAAATCAGAACAATTCAAATATTGATTTTAATAGTATTGACCCAGCTATGATTATGAAAATAACTTCTGCTTTTGGAAAAATGAACAATAACAATGATCCTAGATCTAACTTACTTTATTCTTTAAAACCATATCTAAGAGATGGAAGAAAAGAAAAATTAGATCAATATGTGAATCTAATAAATATCTCGAAGGTTGCTGATATTTTAAAAGATGATAAAAAGGAGAATAAAAATGGTTAGGTTTCCTTATTTTGGATTTCCGTTCCAATATCCATATTATAGGTACTATAACAATCAAAATTACATTAAAAATTCGCAAAGAATTCAGAACTCACAAGAAATCCAAAACTCACAAAAAATCCAAAACTTGCAAAGAATTCAAAACTCACAAAGAATTCAAAACTCACAAAGAATTCAAAAACAAACTCAAAAACAAAAACAACAAGCAGAAGAAAAAGACTCTTCTGCTAAAATTAAGACAAGTTCATCTAATACCAATAAGTATTCTTCAAAAAATAACTATTATTCTCCAATCTCATTCCACTTTGATAATTTTTCTAATTCTGATAATCCTATTCTAGAATTTTTTGGAATTAAATTATATTTAGATGATATTATAATTTTATGTTTACTTTTTATCTTATACAAAGAAGATGTAAAAGATGAAATGTTATTTATTGCACTTATTCTACTATTATTAAGTTAGTTTAAATTAATTAAAACTACAAATTATTCTATAACAATTTTGTCTTCTACAACACTTACATATGATTGCTTATGCATAGGTTCTTCATCTCTATCAATTTCTTTCACAATATTAGCAATCCTAATTTGAACAGTATCAATTAACCCTGCTGCAATAATAGCTTGTGTATTTCCCTTAGCCCCAGCATGAGCCAATCCTCTTAAAGAACCAAGTACAATAATATGGTCAGAAGCAATTACCTCCGCTCCTGAGTTTACATCACCAATAATTACTATACTTCCTTCTGACTCAATTTTTTGTCCTGAACGCAAAGAACCTCTATGAAATTTTGTCTCTGATACAGCAATATTTTTTTCAAAAGTTCTTTTTATTCCATGCAATCCTAATGTTTTTGGCATATCAAAATCTATTTCGACATCAATCTTTTCTTTAATTATATCTTGAATCTCGTCAATTTCTTTGTTTTTTAATATTCTTCCTGTAACATTAATTGGAGTTTTTTCATCTTTATATAATTTCTTTAACTCAGGTAATTTTTTCTTCAAACATTCCACTATATCTTGATGATCTGCATTATCACTTAGTTTTATTACTATTTTATCTTTCTTTAAATTAATACTAACACAATTTTTCATTTTTACATCCTTTCTTTTTTCTAAATTGCCAGGGTTGCCAATGGTTCCAGGGTTGCCAAAGGTTCCGGGTTTAAATGGCAACTTTTCTTTATATAATTATATTTTTTATTGGCTTAAATGTATGTTGCCATTTAAACCCGGAACCATTGGCAACCCTGGCAACCCTGGCGACCTTCGTAACCTTATTGCATCATTTCTATATATGGTGTTACAGCCATATTCTCTTCTATATTTTGTGTGTTCATTCCAAAGTATTCTGCCATGATATCTCTTACTACTTCTGCTGTATAGTTTCCGTGTCCACCGTTTTCTACCATTACTACTATTGCTATTTCTGGGTTTTCAAATGGCGCAAATCCAACAAACCATGCGTGTACTTGATTGTTAGGTGCTTCAGCAGATCCTGTTTTTCCTCCTACACTAATATTAAAGTCTTTAAATCTGACATATGCTGTTCCTCCAGTATCGCTTGTAACTGATTTCATTCCTTCTAATACGGCTTTTAGGTAGTTTTGATTTATTTGTAATTGCTCGTTTGTCTCTTCTTCTAGTCCTAATTTTTTATTAACAAATTGATTTATTTCTTCTCGTGAGGCTTCTGATCCATCTGCATTTCTAATCGTTTTTACAATACTTACATCTATTTTGTGTCCTCCATTAGCAAGCATGCTTATATATCTTGCCATTTGTAATGGGCTAAATTCGTTATCTCCCTGTCCTATTGCGGCATTTAAAGTATTTCCTGGATTCCAATTTGGATCGTCTGGGTGTATTTGTTTTTTAGCTTCTTTACTTGCTAATACTCCTGCTGTTTCTCCTTGAAGCTCTATACCTGTTTTGGTTCCTAAGCCAAAGTATTTTGCAAATTCTGCTAATTTATCTATACCCATTCTATCTCCAGTTTCATAAAAGAAAAAATTACATGATTTTTCAATTGCATCTGATACGTTTAAAGATCCATGTCCTCTATGATAATCTGTATAATACCAACAGTTCATTGATATGCCATATTTTCTATAAACTCCAGTATCATTAATTCTAGTATTTAAATTAATTGCTCCTGATTCTAGACCTGCTATTGCTGTTATCATTTTAAATGTTGATCCTGGTGAGTATGAATTTTGAATTGTTTTATCAACTAATGGTTTAGCTTGATTGTTAATATAATTATTCCAAGCTTCTGTGCTAATTCCTCCTACAAAGTCTTCTGGATTATAGTTTGGATAACTTGCCATGGCTAAGACTTCTCCTGAATTTACATTCATTACTACACAAGCACCTGCCTTAGCGTCATATGCTTTTCCAAAGCCTCCACTAGCTATTTTTTGAATATTTGTAGCCAAAGCATTTTCAGCTATATTCTGTAAATTTGCATCAATTGTTAAAACTATATCTGACCCTGCAATCGCTTCTTCTGATATGTACTCTGCTGTAATTGTTCCATCAACTGCCATATCAATTTGTTTTGTACCGTTTTTTCCTTTTAAATACTCTTCAAATACATATTCTATTCCTGTTTTTCCTATTATATCATTACTACTATATGTATTTTTTCTTGTTTCGTATTCTTCGCTACTAATTTTACCTGCATATCCTAGAATGTGAGATGCCAAACTTCCTGAAGTATATTGTCTTACTGGCTGAACCACAATATTTATTCCTGCAAATTTATCTGAGCTTTCACTAAATTCTGCAACCGCTTCTCTCGATATATTATCTGCTATAGTAACTGCTCTTGTACTACTATAACCTTTTTTTGCTACTTCATATCTAATTGTCATTATTTTTCTTGCTTGTTGTAAATCATTATTCTGTATTTTATATTTACTTTTCAATTTATAAAATGCTTCTTCTGCTGAAATATCTTCTGCTAAATCATTATCATCTTTCCATTTAATTAATTCTTCATCTGAAATTTTAAATTCAAATGGTTCAACAGTAATTGGTAGTGAATCTACATATGACAAATTATATTTTTCTAAAACATTTATCATATTTAATATTGATTGATTTAACATTTCAGTATCTACTTTACTCTTGTACATTTCTAAAGAAAATTCTATTTTCGAACTAACTAATGGTGCTCCTGTTTTATCTAATATCGAACCTCTTGATGCTTCTAAAACACTTTCACGTGTAAGTCTTGTATTTGATTCTTCTCTATATTCTGCTCCATGAACAATTTGAAGGTTGAATAGTCTAACAATTAATACAATCCCTACTATATATACAAATACTGTTAAAATATTAAATCTTAAATTAACATTACTCTTATTCTTATTTTTTGCCAAACTTTCACCTTCTTTTCATTTAAAAATATCTTGTTAGTATTTTATTTCCTTTATATTCATGCTCTATATAATACCCTAATTTTTGTATAATTGGATATAAGATAATTGTTAAAATAATGTTATATAATACCTCTATTATTAGTATTTTGATAAAACTAATTATCTCTATACTACTTGAAACAAATAAATAATTTAAAAAGTAATTACTTACTTCAAAAATAATAGTAGTACCAAACACCATGAACATTATAGTCATTCTACTATCTTTCGAAAAATTTTTATCAAAAGTCCCTGATAAAAAGCCAATAACTCCTAAACATACTGCATTTATTCCTACTCTTGTCCCAATAATGAAATCTAATATTATTCCTAGAACAATTCCATAAATTGTACCTACTGTTCTACTTGCAAATAAGCCTATAAACAGAATGAATATAACAAATAGGTTTGGCATAATACCTGCTATATTAAACCAATTAAAAAAATTTGATTGTAAAAAATAAATACAAAAGGCAATTATTATAAGGATAATATTTATAACAGTTTTTTTCAATTGGCTCACCTCTTTAATCTAAATTTATTGATTTGTAATAACCAACACTGAATTTAATTTATTAAAATCAATAGCAGTATCAATTAATGCATATCTATTTGTCATATTTTGAGTATTTGTTACTTTTTTTACAGTACCTATATGAATTCCTTTAGGATAAATGCCACCTAAACCAGATGTTTCAATGCTATCTCCTTGTATAACATTTGCATCTGTTGGAATATACATAGCTCTTAAAGATGATGTTTCATCTAAAGTTCCTTTGCATACTATAGATTCTTTTGTTGTGCTCATCATACAACTAATTGAACTTGCTGTGTCTATAATTGTTTGTACTTTTGCTGTTGACTCTGTAACAGATACGATGTGTCCTACTAATCCTTCATTACCTATTACAGTCATGTTTTCTTCTACTCCATCTTTTTTACCTATATTAATTACAATTGTCTTAGAATAATTACTAATATCTTTATTAATTACATATCCTGGTATTGTTTTATATTCTCCATATTTTTCTGTTAAATTTAAATATTCTTTTAATGTTTCATTTTGCGTCTTAATATTTTCTAGTTCTCTTAAGGACTGTTCTAGTTCACTATTTTTTTCTTTTAATTGTTTGTTTTGCTCTTTTAAATTATTTATATCTGTAAAAAATGTATTATTTCCTGCCATTTTATTTTTCAAATAAGTCAATCCATTTTGAATTGGCATTACTAAATTACTAACAGCATTTTCTAAAAAAGAAGAGCCTTTTTCACCATTTGAAAAAATTACAATTAATATTAATATAATAATTGTTATAATAATTCCTATTATTCCGCTTTTTTTACTTTTATACATTTTTTGCTCCTAACTTTTATCTTCTTTTTCTTGCATTCACTAAAACTGTTTTTAATCTTTCTAAATCTTCTAATGTTTTTCCAGTTCCTCTTACTACGCAATCCAATGGTTCTTCTGCTACATAAACTGGCATCCCTGTTTCTAAGCTTAATAGTTTATCTAAATTTTGAATCAATGCTCCTCCACCAGCAAGAACAATTCCTTTTTCCATGATATCAGAAGCAAGCTCAGGTGGTGTTTTTTCTAATGTTACTTTTACAATATCTACAATTTTTTTGATTGATTCTTTCATTGCTTCTTCTATTTGAGTTGATGTAACAACTACATTTCTAGGTAGTCCATCACTTAAATCTCTTCCTCTTATCTCCATTGACATTTCAGTCATAAGTGGCATTGCACATCCTATTTTCATTTTAATTTGCTCTGCCGTTGTGTCTCCAATAGCTAAATTCATTTCTTTCTTTATATAGTTAACAATATCTTCATCTAACTCGTCTCCAGCTACTCTTAATGAATGACTAACTACAATTCCACCTAACGAAATTACTGCTACTTCTGTTGTACCTCCTCCAATATCTACAACAATATTTCCGCTTGGCTCTCCTACATCTAATGATGCACCTATTGCTGCTGCCATTGGTTCTTCTATTAAGTAAACCTCTTTTGCACC
>CANQNU010000041.1 GCA_947625295.1 uncultured Clostridia bacterium
ACATCTTTTTTCATTCTTATAAAGTCTGGTCTATTAAAGTTAGTACCTGTAAATCCATCATCAATGTAAATATCTACTAATTCCCATTTTGTTTGAGATTTTACATACTTTGTTAAGAATTCTCTTTGATTTATAATGCTTTCAGAATCTCCAACAGTTTCATCATCTCTTGAAAGTCTTAAGTATATTGCCACTTTGTAATTTGAATTTTCTCCCAATGTTTGATAATTATTAAATTCTAATATTGCTCCTCTATTTACACCAACCATATTCTTCACTCCTTCTGCATTTGTGTAAATTGGAGCCTATATTCCTTGTTTATCTGATTCTATATCTATTGTGCTAAAATTACAATATTGAAGCATTATATATCTTTTAATTATCTCTTTTAGTAAGTCTTGCATAGTTTTTTCATTAGTTTCAAATTCCCTATAAATTGTCATATTAAACCTCCGTTTAAATCTATGCTTGTTTTACTGTATCTATTCTTAAAATTTGGCAAAAAAATAGACCTATGTAAATAAGTCATAAATTTTTTAATATTAAATTTAAAGGGCTTTTTTTAGGTACACTATATTATTTTTAGTTAATTTTTCGTAGATAACTTTTATATGTAAAATGCAATAGTTTTTATGTAAAATTCGATAGAACATTTTTTTGTATTTTTTATCAATGTTCTATTGATTTTACTATATAAATGTTATAAGATAATACCAACCTTGATGCAACAGAAAGGCTAGCCCTTTCTAAAGGGCGGAAAGGAGGTCTACAAATGACTATCGGTGATGCAATTCTTAATTTGGTTGAGAAATTGCTAATTGAAAGAGAAAAAGTCGTAAGACTTGAACTTTCACAACAGCAACTACTAAATCAAGATGAGCGCTTAAGCAAAGACTAATTGTAGACAATACATAGTCGATAGAGTAGATTTCGCAGTCTGCTCTATTTTTTAAAATAAAAAGTATGTGTATTCGCAGGTACACATACAATCTACAAGTTTGACTATCGGTTCAATCAAACACATTTATTTTGTAATTAAATAATAACATATATATTTTGCTTTGTCAAATATTTTAAGATATTTTATTGTTGGTTTTTTATAATATTTTTCTATATTCATAAAATTTCCTGACATACTTACTGTATTTAATATAATACTTAAAAAAATATTGGATTGACAGAAAAAAACATTTTATTATATAATTATTTTATATAATAATTAGGGGGGGACAATAATGTCAATAAATAATATACAAGCACCTACAACAACGATGCAATCTGCAATTAATACAGGAAAGACTGCTAGTACAAGTATGATGAGTGTTAGAATATTAGGAATTATGCAAGTAATTTTTTCTATATTAATTATAGTAGGTTTAATAATTGGTATTATATATATAATAAAAAGTAAAAAAACTATAGCAAAGAAAATTATTATTGGATTAATTATTATTTTAATTCCAATTATTTTAAATGTAATAGTAACTTTAATTAAATTTAATATGTTATTAAATGAAGAAAATACTCAGGATACTAAGATAGATAGTAGTACAAATGTATCAAATGTAACTAATAATGCTACAACAGATGATAAAATAGTAAACTCAAGATTGTGGCTCAGCAATTATACGAATATGCCAACTCAAAAAACGGAATGTACATTAAATTTGTTTGGAAGTGAACATACTAAAGGATTAGCAACTCCTATTGAATTAGAAGAACTTAATGAACTTGTTGCTAACTATAAATACATTCCATATAAATCGTCAGATAGTATTAAAATATCAAACCTAAGCAATATATATGATGATGCTGTATCATCAATTTCTGCTACAGATAAATATGATTCTTTTTTATTTGGTATGGAATTATATGGTAAAGGTCTATCATTTAAAGAATGTATAGAACAAGGAAAATTTTTAATTAAAATTCAAGGAGATATAACTACAGGCAGTTTTAATATATCAGCTAATCAGATTGGCATTAATATCAAAAATGAAGATAAAGACAATGCTTCAAATACCTTAGATGCAATAATTGATAGTTTAGGTTCACCAACTTATATTGTTGCAAATGAAGATTTAAAACAAATAACATTGGATGATGATTTTAATATAGAATATAAATTAATCTATGAATATAATGAATATGCAATTGCTTTTTATGTTGAAGAAGAAGCAGAAAACAACGAAAAATCTTGTGAAATAAAGTATATGTATTATTATCCGATTGAATTCTTTAAGCAGACAGATGTTACAGATCGTAACTATTTTAAATACAAACTAAAATAGTTGAAAGAAAAAGAATGTAAAATAGGCAACAAACTTATGGCAATTGTTTAAAAACTTTTATATAAAATAGTCATAAATAACATATCTTAAGTTTAAAGATATGTTATTTTTTAGTGATGATAATACTAATAAAAATATAACTAATTTCTACATAAAGCAAATTTTGAATCACATTTTGATTAAATGCATATATAGGAATTTAAGGAGCTAAAAAACATAAGCAAATTACGAAAAATATATATTGGATTGACGACCTAAAGTCTAAAATATTTATTTAACAATAGAATATAATATAATATTCTAATACAGAAAGGAGAGATTCAATTGATAATCCTAAAATTTGTGGGGCGGATTATTGCTATAATTTTAGCACTATGAATCTGGTCATGCTTAGCTACAGTCTTATTTAGTATGATAAAGTCAAATGACCGTTTAATCAAGCTTTTAGGATATATTTTGCTAGTAGTATTCTTTTCTATTAGCTTAATAATGCTATTAAAATTTATTTTTTAGCAAAATCTAATTGTCCCCAAATTTGGCCCATTGAAATTTAAATGGGGCTTTCACTATTTGTGTATTTTATAATAAGTTACTCTTACTTTGCATTGCCAATAAATTATTATTCTTCAACTACTACTAATGATAATATCTTCTCTCTTTATCAATATATTTTTCTAAGTTTACCACACAATAATTAGCATTAGGTAGTTCTTTTCTTAAATTCTGTTCCAATTCTGTACTACATACAATATGAGCTATTTTAGTATGATTTTCTCTTAGAAAATACTTAATTCTATTAATTTTTTCAGTATCTATAAAGTAAAATGTATTAATATACGTATCTTTACTATTTGAATATTCACAAAAATAATATTCAGATAAATGAACTCCCTTATAAAGTTCAGCTATTAATTCATTCCACCTTATACTATGTAAATATTTTAGTTTTTCTCTATTTGTTTCGTTATCTTCAATGACTAATATTTTATTCTTTCCAAACACGAAGTCATTCAAGTTTATTCTATTTATATCATCTACTAAAATGATAAAATTACTATATTTCATTTCTTTTTGTACGTCATAAGCTACAGATTCAATATATTTATTATCATGTCTTTTTAGAATTTGATAAGTAAGATATTCAATACCATTTATATTTAATATTCCTATATATCTTCTACCTGTTGTTGTAAATACAGTTTTGTCTTTTATTGCAAATGATGGTATAAAATTAACTGTATTACGATTATGATAGAATGCTGCTATGTTACTTAAGTTCAACAATCTTTCTTTATATTGTTGATTTTTGTTCAATTTATTGTATTCAAGATTTAGTAATTGCACATATTGTATACCTGATTGTCCTAATACTAATGTCCATTTAATTTTCCTCAAAAATTTTTTATCAATTAAAGTTTTAATTCTATTTCTGTAATATCTACTACTATTAAAAAAGTACTTTGCATCTTTTACATTCAAGTACTGATACTTTGCAATAAATCTTATTAAAGAAAGTTCATCTTCGTTTATCTGAAAAAAGTTCAAAAATATCACCTCCAACACTAATTAACAATTTATCAAAAATAGTTCATTTTGGTAGATATGCTATATCTTTCGATATTGCACATCTACCTCCACATCAAAAACTATTCCTTAGAACTCATAAAACACTTGAAATAAGTGTTTTTTCTTATAGTCTAAAATATGCCAAATTCTTTCTTTAAAAAATAGCAATTTTGCCATACTTTTTCATACTGTAAAATTTACAAATATTTACAAAAAAAGAATAGCTATTTTGCTATCCTTTAAACTTTGGAATATAGACTCTTTATCTTCTATCCCATTTGAAGTTGCGACCATGCACAATTCATTGTAAATGCTACTTTCTTTTCTTCTGTTTGTACATTATAAATTGGTAATAATTTTTGGCCTATTGTTGAAGATGTTGATATTGTATTTTTATTTGTATTTAAGCTATTGGCTACACAAAATAATAATACTACTGTTACTATTGATACTAAATATGTATATATTTTTTGTTTATTGTATACTACAAACATATAAAAACCTCCAAATAAAAACTACTTTAATTGTATGCTTTTATTTTAATAAAAATACCATACAAAAACTCTCAACTTTCTACATTTTTTGCATATTATATAATGAACAACAAATATGTTGTAATATGAAAGGAATGATATTATGGAAATGGATTACAAAAAACCTAATTGCCCTATATTAGATATTGATGGTGTAATTTCAGGAGGTAAACAATTCGATTTAGATATAACTTTACCAGAAGATAACAGAGATGTTATTTATGGTGTTGTTAAAAATTGTTTTAAAGAACCAGTCGTTGATGCTGTTGTAAAACTAGTTGAAATAGTATATGAACATGGTAAAGAAGAAAGAAGACCTGTTGGCCATACTTTTACAGACTGTGAAGGAGAATTCGTTTTTGGACCTCTTTGCCCTGGAAAAGAATATGCTATTCAAATTTGGGTAAATGACACAAAGAAAATTAAAATATGTGCAAAATGTCATCATGAAGGCAAATGCTTAAAAGGTGAAAAGTGCGATAAATGTGATTGTTTTATCGAAAGCGACAAATGTAAAAAAGAAGATTGTAAAAAAGACAAATGTAAAGAAAATGATTGTTTTGAAGCTCCAGAATGTAAATAATAATCTTTTAGATTAATTTATTTAAAACAAAACAGAGAAAATGAATTTATTTTAACATTTTCTCTGTTTTATTTATTAAATGTATCTATTTATTATATATTTTTTATTATTACATAATTCCCATTTTCTTTGCAAGTTGTTTTCCTTTTTTCATCATTTTCTTTTTGTTCATCATTCCTGTTTCTGTATACATCATTACTAATCCAGTTGTTAATAGTCCACCAATCATAACACCTTTTATAAATTTCATAATATCACCTCTCTTTTTTATTTATTACTTATTATTTCTTAACATCTGATTTTTTATACTTTTTTACAATGGAATATATTTCATTTATTGCTATGATTGCTAAAAATATTCCAAAACATTTTCTTAAAATTCCTACATCAGTATTAATTGAAATATTTGCTCCTATAATTGCACCTAATATTCCAAAAATTGATATTATAATTGCTAATGGAATATCTATATTTTTATTTTTTACATTAACAATAATTGCAACTATTGATGTTGGAATAAAAAAAATTAAATTTGTTGCTTGTGCTATATGTTGTTCCATCCCAATTACAAATGTTAGAAGAAAAATTAAAATAGTTCCTCCTCCCATTCCTGTTCCACTTACAATTCCAGATACTAATCCTATTAATATTTCTGCCATACTACTATTCTCCTTTTTATAAATCGCTTGACTATTTATGTAAATGATTATATAATTTATATGCAACTATTTATAAAACTTATTTTTATTTTATGGAGGTGTCTTTATGAAAAAATTAGATTACGACTACATCGCAAGTATAGTAGATTACTTCAACCGGAATCGTTCTACAGTAAGGGAAACTGCAAAACATTTTAAGATTCCAAAAAGTACTGTATATAATTATCTTACTAAGATAATGCCAAATGCTGCTTCTTCAGAAATTCTTCAAAAAAATAAAGCGGAACGCCATATACGTGGTGGAGAGGCAGCCAAGAAGAAATTTTTGGCTATGCGGTCACAATTGTAGGTTCTGTATGCAACTATAAATAAAAAATAAGTATCTATCTAAGCGGTTATTATAATAACCGCTCTTTTTTATATCGAAAACTTCGTAAATATTATAAAAAAAGAATTATTAAAATATCTTTTCTATAAAATAATTCTTGAAAAATATCTTAACTATTGTGTTAACATTTTAAATGACACATAAATTAAAAATACTGTAAATGAAATCTTTAATACTTTTTCTGGCAATTTTTTTAACAATTTTGCTCCGATATACCCTCCAATTGCTCCACCAATTGCACAAAATATAGCCACTTTCCAATCTATATAATTCCCCTTATAATAGAAGAAACTGCTAGTTACAACCATTGGCAAAATACAAAATACCGATGTTCCTCTTGCCTTTGTATCCTCTAAATTCAATAAATAAATAAAAGCTGGAACTAATATCATTCCTCCACCTGTTGAAAATAAACCACTTATAATTCCTGCTAATATTCCAATTATAACTTTTTTAACCATAATAAAAACCTACTTTTTAGTAGGTTTTCCATTTTTAAAATTTTTATTCAAGGAAAATGATTTTAAAGACGGAGGAAAAAATCATTCTCTAGTCTAAAATCATCCTTCATAATATTTTGTGCCTAACATTTTATCTGGTAAATATTGTTGTTCTACATAGTGCCCTGGATAGTTGTGTGGATATTTATATCCTTCACTATAACCTAGTTCTTTCATTTTTTCTATTGGTGCATTTCTAATATGCATTGGAATTTCTCCTGTGTCTTTTGTTTGTACATCTTCTAATGCTTTATTTATTGCCATATAGGAAGCATTTGATTTTGGAGATGTTGCTACATATATTGCCGCTTCTGATAACAATATTCTTGCTTCTGGCATTCCTATCATATGTATTGCTTGCATAGCGGAATTTGCTACAACTAGTGCATTTGGATTTGCCATTCCTACATCTTCTGAAGCACATATTGTAATTCTTCTTGCTAAAAACATCGGGTCTTCTCCTCCATTTAATGCTCTTGCTAAGTAAAATACTGCTGCATCTGGATCTGAACCTCTCATTGATTTTATAAATGCACTTATATTATCATAATGTTCTTCTCCATTTTTATCAAAAATTGCCTTTCTGCTTTGTACACTATTTTTGATTACTTCATCTGTTAAATGTATGTAACCATCTTCGCTCATAGCTGTTGTTAATGTTGCAACTTCTAAACCATTTAATGCTGTTCTTACATCTCCATTAGCTATTGTTGCAAGTTTTCTTAATGTCTCATCTTCTATTTTTATTTGATATTCTCCAAGTCCATCTTTTCTAGTAATTGCATTTTTTAGAATTTGATAAATATTTTCGTCTGTTAATGGATTTAATTTTATTACCATTGATCTTGAAATAAGAGCTTTGTTAACTTCAAAATATGGATTTTCTGTTGTTGCTCCTATTAATATAACTGTTCCATTTTCTACAAATGGTAATAAAGCGTCTTGTTGTAATTTATTGAAACGATGAATCTCGTCTATAAATAAAATACTTTTTCCTGTTGGGTTTAACATGAAATTTTTAGTTTCTTCTATAACTTTTTTAATGTCAGCTACCCCTGCTGTTACAGCATTTATTTTATAAAATTTATATTTCGTTGTTTCACTAATTACTCTAGCTAATGATGTTTTTCCACACCCAGGAGGACCAAATAGAATAATACTTGATAATCTATCTGCTTTTATAGTCCTATATAAAATTTTATCTTGTCCTAAAACATGCTCTTGTCCTACATATTCTTCTAATGTTTTAGGTCTTACTCTATATGCTAAGGGTTCGTTTTGATTCATTTTCGTTCCTCTTTTTCTTTTTTAGTTTTATAGTTAAAACTAATTGAATTTTTCTTCATATTTTCTACTATTAAGACTACTTTAGGTTTTATAGCTAAATTCCAAGTAAGCTTAATCCTTTTTTAATTAATTCTTCTGTTTTAAGTTCACTAATATCTATTTTTTCAAATACTTTTTCTATCTCTTTTTTATTGTATCCTAAAACTTGAAGTGCTGCAATTGCTTCAGATACTTTTGCATTATTTTCTATTGCCTGTTGTAATTTATTTGTTGATGATTCATTGTTATTAATTTCATGTTTTATTGCTTCAATTTGCTGTTCTTTACTAATTTTATCTTTTAATTCTAAGATAATTCTTTGTGCTGATTTTGCTCCAATACCTGGAATTTGTGTTAAAGTTTTTACATCTTCTGAAATTACTGCTAATGCAAATTCTGATGGTTCACATGTTGCAAGCATTGTTAAAGCTGTTTTTGCTCCAACTCCACTTACTGATATTAATAATTCAAACATTTTTAATTCTTCTAATGTATTAAATCCAAAAATACTTATATCATCTTCACGAACTTTATAATAAGTATGGACTTTTACTGTTTCTCCTATATTTCCTAGCTTTTCAATCCCTACATCTGACATAAATACTTTGTAACCTAATCCACCTACATCTATTACAACATATCCTGTCATTTTCATTTCTAATTTACCTTTTATATATGCTAACATTTATATTCCTCATTTCTTATTGTAATTAAAACTTGTTATAATTTTTGATATATTTATTTTATAAAATCTTTTTAAATTATATTGATTTTAGATATCATAAAAATATGTAGCTTCTAAGTCTGCTTCGTGTGTCAATAATGCTATTGGATATTTTTTATATGTTGCTCCAATTGCATTATAATTTTCCTTTGGTTCTGTATACCCCATGTGCCAACGAATTGCGTATTTTTCTTCTGGTGTCAACTTGATATATTCTGTTATCATCATAACTGATTTTTCTCCGTGGCCATATGGTATTGTATCTTCTACTGTATAGTATGGAACCTTTTCCCATACACCTAATGCATTTTTTGCATTTCTATAATCTATTTTATAAAAATTTGTCTTACAAATATCATGTAAAAGTCCAATTAGTATAATTGATTCTTCAGGTATTTCGATTTTTTCAATGTTTGTTTCAACTTTGTGTTTTAAAATTTCATATACTTTCATGCTATGTTCTACAAGTCCACCTTCATAATTTCCATGAAATCTTGTACTTGCTGGTGCATTGAAGAAGTCTGATTTTTCCAAAAATTCTATTAATTCATTTATTCCTTCTCTATTTACTGTTTTTAATAATTCCAAAAATTGTTCTTTCATCTTTTCCTCCCACTGCTTGATTTTTTTATTTTTATATTTATTCTATTTCCCTTTTATTTTCTTTGTCATTATATAAATATTAATCTTAAAAGTCAAATGTAACAATATTACATTTAAATGACATTTCTGTTAAATAAATTGCTACTTTTCAAACAAATATATTATAATATGTTTGTCTAAATATTTATAAGGAGAATTTTTATGGATGGATATGATAAACTAAATTTTATAGATAAACTTAGATTTAAATGGAGAGTATGGCAACAAGAAAAAGCAGAAGATAAAAGACAAGCTATAGAACATGATGATCGTATTGCAGTTGATACACAAAGTATTATTGATGAATTATTAGCTGAAAGATATAATAAGAAAAATAAAGTAAAAGCTTTACCTAGTGTAGAAAGTAAAACTGTTGAAAACCATAATTCAATGAAACAATACATACTTCCTAAAGATTCTGTCAAAAATTTAGCAGAAATACTTGATCGAAAGGAATTGGACTACATTTTAGGTAAAGAAACATCTAATGAGATAGATGCATATGAAAATATAATTGACTTGAAAACTTTTTTGTCTTATCCTCATGATTCTGTACCAGATGCAAAAGATAAAATAACTGAAAAATTATCTCTTATTCAACAAACATTCGGTGATGATGTTTTAAGTAAAGGAATGGAAATATATAAACTTGATAAGTCCTTAAGTACTATGTATAAAACTATTTCTGTTCACGATAGAATTAATTTTCAAAAAGAAATAGTGGATAGTCCAGAACTTGCAGAACAATTATCTGATTTAAGATATAATCCTGAAAAAGCAAAACAACTATCTGGAAAATCTGTTATTTTACTATCAATTTACTCTAACATGATTAAAGAATCAAAAAGTAATGAATATAATAATCAACATGAATCTTCAAAAGAAGTACGATAAATTTAAATTTTTAAGTACACATAATGGATACGGAACAGTTTAAAACTGTTCCGTATTTATTATAGTAATCACCATAAGTACTGGTACCTACATTGCTAGAAACATTAGTCCAGCCATTAGAAACATCGTCATAATAGGTATTACCACCATTAATATATATTTTTGTATAATTTAATTTTTTAATTTTTTAATTTTTTTATTCTTTTCATTGCTTCTATTGTGTTTTCTTTCGTTCCAAATGCTGTTAATCTAAAATATCCTTCTCCATGTGGTCCGAACCCACTTCCTGGCGTTCCTACAACATTTACTTCTTCTAATAATTTATCAAAAAACTCCCATGATGTCATTCCTTTTGGAATTTGCAACCATACATATGGTGAATTTACTCCTCCATATGTAGTAAATCCTACTTCTTCTAATCCCTGCTTAATTATTTTCGCATTTTCTAGGTAACTATTTATATTTTCTTGTATTTGTTTTTTACCTTCTTCTGAATATGTTGCTTCTGCTGCTCTTTGCGTTATGTATGATACACCATTAAATTTAGTGCATGTTCTTCTATTCCATAATTTGTTATAGCTAACTTCTTCTCTACCTTTTGTAAACCCTTTTACTTCTTTTGGTATTACTACATATCCACATCTTATTCCTGTAAATCCTGCTGTTTTTGAATAACTTTTGAATTCTATTGCAACTTCTTTTGCTCCTTCTACTTCATAAATGCTATGTGGTATGTGACTTTCTGTTATAAAAGCTTCATATGCTGCATCATAAAGAATTATTGACTGATTTTCTTTTGCATAATCAACCCATTTTTTCAATTCTTCTTTCGTCAGTACTGTTCCTGTTGGGTTGTTTGGAAAACATAGATATATCATATCTACTTTTTCTTTTGGTAATTCTGGTTTAAAGTCATTTTCTGCCATCACTGGTAAATATACAATATTTTCATATGTTTCTTTCTCTTTATTATATTTTCCACTTCTTCCTGACATAACATTTGTATCTAAATATACTGGATATACTGGATCTGTAATTGCTACTTTATTTTCTTTTGCAAAAATATCAACAATGTTGCCACAATCACATTTTGCCCCATCTGATACAAATACTTCATCTTCTGTTATCTCAATTCCTCTTGATTTATAATCATTTTCTACTATTGCTTTTCTTAGAAATTCATATCCTTGCTCTGGTCCATATCCTCTAAACCCACTTTGTGTTCCTACTTCATCTACTGCTTTATGCATTGCCTCTAAGCAGGCTGGTACTATTGGTTTTGTAACATCTCCTATTCCTAATCTAATTACTTTTTTATTCGGATTCTCTTCTGTAAATTTAGCTACTTTTTTAGCAATTGTTGAAAATAAATAACTATCTTGTAATTCTAAAAAATTTTCATTAATCAAACTCATATTTTTCTCTCCTTTCTTATTTTTCTAAATTTGTAATATCAAATTAATTATGTTATAATAAACTTAATATACGGTAAAGGGGGAATTTTATGAAAGTACTACTTATTGATACTCTTGTAGGTATTGCTATATGCATACCAATTATCATTTTGTTATTTTTTGTTATTTACCTTATTTCCAACATCATCAATATGATAAGAAAGCATCGGAAGAAGTAATATTCTATCAACCCTTAACCAAGGTCTGCATTGCAGACCTTTTTATATTTTTAAATTGTTATAATTATTTACAGTTTTCGGAAATTACAAATCTTTTAGTTATTTTCTATTCCTCTAAAACTCCTTCAAATACTGTAACTGCAGGGCCTGTCATATATACGTGATTATCTTCTTTGCTCCATTCAATTTCTAATGTTCCGCCTAACAATTCTATAAAAACATGTCTATCTGTTAAATTATTTATACAACATGCAACTGCTGTTGCACATGCTCCTGTACCACAAGCCAATGTTTCTCCTGTTCCTCTTTCCCATACCCTCATGTTGATATGGTTTTTATCAACAATTTGTACAAATTCTACATTTGTTTTATTTGGAAATACAGAGTCTACTTCTAATATTTTTCCATACTTTTCTACTTCAAACATTTTTGTATCATCTACTACTGTAATAGCATGTGGATTTCCCATTGATACACAAGTGAATACAAATTCCTTATCTAGCGCTTTTAATTTTAAATTAGTAACTGGATTTTCTTGTGATATTACTGGAATCCTTTTTGCTTCTAGAATTGGCTCTCCCATGTCTACTCTTACTGTTTCTACTTTTCCGTTCTTTACATTTAATAACAATGTTTTTATACCTGCTAGCGTTTCAATAGTTATTTTGTTTTTGTTTGTAAGTCCCTTATCATATACAAACTTTCCAACGCATCTTATACCATTTCCACACATTTCTGCTTCACTACCATCGCTATTAAACATTTTCATTTTGAAGTCAGCAACATCACTTCTACATATTAAAATTAGCCCATCTGAACCAATTCCAAAGTGCCTATCACTAACAAATTGAGCTAGGAATGGTTCATTATCTATTTGTTGATGTATCGCATCCATATAGACATAATCATTTCCTAGCCCATGCATTTTTGTAAATTTTTTCATTTTCTTCACCTTCTTAGGTATTAATAGCTAATAAAATATAGTTATATTTTATTAGCTGTTATTTTATCATATGAAAAAATTTTTGTAAAGATTCTTTATAATATTCAATTTTTATTTTTAGCTATTTAAATTTTTAATTATTTCATTTTGAATTAAGACTCTTGGCCTTTAATATTAATATTATTTAATATTAAGTGTAACACGGAATCCTGAAGATAAATGAGCCACTTCATCAGTTTCAAGTGCGTGTCTATAACATACTGTAACGTTTGATGATATACTAGAGTCAAATACGCTTCCTCTACGTAGATTAACTTCGTCTTTTGCTGTATCTAATCTAAATTTTATACTACCAATATCATTTCGTACAAATTCTATTAAATTTCCTGCTACATCATATAAATTTTTCCTTTTTACTTCTTCTGTTGAACCTGTGGTTAGTAAATTACAAATATTATCAATATTATCAATATTATCAGTATCATCTTCATTACTTGTATTTTTGTTAGTTCCACTAGTATTTTTTTCCCATAATGTTATTATTGAGTTACTTGTTTTATCTATTTCACAATATTTTCCTTCACAATGTTTTAATGGTGTACCTAAGCTATTTCCCCAGTCACAACCTGTTTTTAAATCTAAATACTTACTTTCATCTTTTGCATTTTCTACACTTTTATCTTCTTCATTACTTATATAATTTAACATTACATCCCATTGTGTTCCTGTTATTAATTGGCTACTTACAT
>CANQNU010000042.1 GCA_947625295.1 uncultured Clostridia bacterium
GAAGGAAATGGTAAATGGTATAGAGGAGACGGAGTTCAAAATAATAATGTAGATACACGTTATACAGACGCAATAGATAATTATGAAACTAGACAAGAAATAGATGAAGAATTAAAAATCAAAACAAATAGTTCGGATTCTACTAAGATAACGCCAAATCGTACAATGGATTCTACAACACCTAACATGAAAATAGGAGTAGAATATGAAGATGCATATACAGCATCAAGTGGTGACCAATATACTTATGAAATTAAAAACATTGACTTTGGAATAGTTAGAAGACCAATACAAAGTATTCAATTAACAAAACGTGTAAGTGCAATGAAAGTGATATTAGCTAATGATCAAGTAATATCAGATGTAACAATTGATGAATCAGGAAATATAACTGGAGAAAAATCTCACTTAACTTATATGGGACCAGCAAATGGAAACCCAGGATTTATAAAAGTTGAACTTGATAATGAACTAATACAAGGAGCAAAACTAGAAGTAACATACGAATTTAAATTTGAAAACCAAAGTGAAGTAGATGTAATAAATCCAAACTATTATACTTTTGGTAGTGAAGCAATGAGCAAATCAGACAATACTAATTTTGAATTAAAATCAGGAAATGAAACAAAAGGATGGGCTAATAAATCAGAAGTAGTATGGACTCAAGCAAATAAGTTAATAGATTACTTAGATAGAAATTGGGGATATGAAGAAAACAAAAATACAAATTGGAAGGCAATGACAAAAGAAGAATTAGAAGAAAAATATAAAGGAACCTTAGTCAATGCAGATATATTTGGAGAAACATCATCTATTAATAATAGAATAATCTTATATACAGAAGAATTATATAATCAACAATGCTGTCCAGGAGAAAATAGTAAAGTTAATTTACAAGTTTCAAAAGCATTATCAACAGCAGACGAAATAGCATTAGAAAATGAAACAGAAACAATTGAAATAGAAAAGAACGGAGGTTCAAAAATTGTACAAACACCAGGAAGCTATGTACCAGGAACAACACCACAAGAACTAGATGAAGACTGGGCAGAAACAGTAATTGTAACGCCAAGTACAGGTGGAAATTTAGCTTTTGTATTACCAATAGCAATTGGAATTTCAGCACTTATAATATTAGGAACAGGAATAGTAATAATCAAAAAGAAAGTATTATAATTGCTAATAATAAAAAAGAAAAAAGTTAAATTTACTTACTAATATGTTAAATTAATTAATTCATATAAATATAAGATATATAGATAAGTCTATAATAGAGTTAAAATTTATAACTAATTATAGACTTATTTATTTTTTCAATTATATTACAAAGTTACAGTTGTATTACAACTATTGAAATTAGAAAATAGATATGTTAAAATTATAAATGAACAAATAAGAAAAATAAAAAATGAAAGTGAGGAAAACAAATGAAAAAGAATGAAAAAATTGTAATATCAATCTTGGTTATAATAACAATATTTGCAATAATAATGTTAGTAAGAAGTAAAAGTAAGAAGGTAAGTAGTGACGAAACAGAAAATCAAGTAGAAGAAAAATACGTAAGCCTATTAGAAGACGGAACAAAATTAAATAAAAGTACAAAATTACAAGAAACAAAATATATAGATGGAATGGAAATAACAAACTTCCAAGTAACAGAAAAAGATAATGTAACAGTATTATTAGGAACAATAACAAATACAAGTAGTACTGTAAAAGGAGATTATCCTGTAGATATAAAAATATTAGATGACCAAGGAAATGAAATTGTAACAGTAGGTGGATACATAGGAGAAATTAAACCAGGAGAAAGTATGCAATTAAATAGTAGTGCTACATTTGACTATGCAAATGCATATGACTTTGAAATAATAAAAAAATAAATAAAAAATAGCCAAGGTGATGAAATCGCTTATAAAAAAGTCTATAGAGGATTTTAAAATTTATAATCCATTATGGACTTTTTTGTATGCAAATAATTTATTAACATTCTATAATTTGTAGGTCTCTATGAGTTATTACAAATAAAAAATATATAAAAATTCTAGTAAAAATTAGTGTACAATATAAAAAAATTTTATAATATGTAAATTATTAATCACTAAAAACATTTAATACCATTGATACTAAAAATTCGATAATATAAAATAAAAATGTAACAAAAATGTAAAAAGAATATATAAAATTTTACTTGAAAAAGTGTAGTTAATAGTTTACAATAAAACAAAGCAAAAGAAAAATAAAAGTGAGGTTAAGAAGATGAAAAAACTAACAAAAAATTCAGGAATAACGCTAATAGCACTAGTAATAACAATAATAGTATTGTTAATATTAGCAGGAATAACAATAATGAGCATAACAGGAGAAAATGGAATTCTATCAAGAACCATATCAGCGCGTGAAGAAACTAAAAAAGCTCAAGCATTAGAAGAACTAAAAGAGAAAATAATGGAAGTTCAAATCGATAAAAAAGGAGAAGCTACATTACAAGATATAATTGACGCATTACAATCTGATACTGAAAATAGCTATACAGTTTCAACAGAATTAGCAACAATAACAGGAACACTTCCAGATTTAGCTGACAAAACGGAGTTATATATTTTATACAAAGACTATTGGTTTAAAATAAACTCAAAGTTAGAAGTAAGTTTTGTTAAAGATTCAGAGTCTAATGAGAATGATGAAAGTAGTAAAGATCATAAAGAAGATGAAGAACCTTTGATTCAAGAGATTGGTTCTACAACAGAATTTAAATATACTGGTTCATATCAAGAATATGAGATTCAAGATACAGGATATTATAAAATGGAATGTTGGGGAGCTTCTGGAGGTAAATGCATAGGTTGGAATAATGAGTATTATGGAGATGCTGGAACAGGAGGATATGCAGCTGGAACGATAAAATTATCAAAACGGTGAAAAGGTTTATATTTATGTTGGACAACAAGGTGTTGATGGTGTGGTGAAATCAGCTAACCAATTAACACAAAGTTCTTTTAATGGTGGCGGCTCTGGAATGGGTTCCAGTGATAATGATGATTGTGGTGGTGCTGGTGGTGGCGCAACTGACATTAGGTTAGCTAGTGGAAATTGGAATGCTTTTGAAAGTTTAAAATCTAGAATTATGGTAGCAGGTGGAGGTTCTGGTAGTGCAGTAGTTGATATTAATTTTTCAGGTAAAGTTGGAGGATCTGGTGGCGGACTTTCAGCAACAGGAAGTATTTGGACATATCCTAATAAAGAAATACCTAATCATTCTTATAATGCTACTCAAACTACTGGATATAAATTTGGAATTGGTCAAGATGGTATAACACAAGGTAATGCTGGTGGAGCTGGTGCAGGAGGCGGATACTATGGCGGTTATTCAAGTATAGATACGTATACTGGCGGTGCTGGTGGTGGTTCAGGCTTTATATCTGGATATGATGGTTGTAATGCTATATCTGAAGAATCAACAGAATCAAAAATCATTCATACAAATCAAAAAAATCACTATTCAGGCAAATATTTTACAAATGCTATTTTACTTGACGGAAATAGCAATAACATACCTGATAAAGTATCAAATGAACAAGAGCAACCAAATTCCGGAGATGGATTTGCAAGAATAACTTTTTTGGGTAGATCTTTGAATTAATGAAAAAATATATATAATTGTGTAAATTGCATAAAACACAAAGAAAGACAAATGAATTATTTTATTTTCATCTGTCTTTTTTTGTTAATCATATTAAAAGAAGATTTTTATATATAAAAAGATTATGTAAAAAAGTTATTATCTAAAAACTTCATAATTCTTGAACGCAAAAAAGTAATTAGATAGAATAAAAATATAGTTTTAATATACAAAAAAGAAGCAAAAGAAAAATGGAGGGAAAAACAATGAAAAAAGTAGTAAAAAAAGCAAGTGAAAATGTAATGAAAAATACAGAACAGAAATCAATAAAAGCTAAGTTAAAAAGAAGTAAAGGAATCACGCTAATAGCACTAGTAATAACAATAATAGTATTGTTAATATTAGCCGGAGTAACAATAGCAAGTATAACAGGAGAAAACGGAATACTTCGGAAGGGCACAAAGTGCAGTAGAAAAAAATAAATATGCAGAAGCAGAAGAAAAGGTAAATTTAGCAGTATTAGGGTCATATGGAGCAGATGGAGAAATAGATAATAAATTGCTAAAAGAAAATATAAATAAGATAGATGGAATATATGAACCAGTAGGAGACGATGAGGTATCAAATGAACTTTTTGAAATAATAGTAGACGGATATGCATTTACAATACAAAAAAATGGAAAAGTAGAAGGAGATAAAGAAATAGCAACTCCAAAAGAATTACCTAAAAATGAAAAAGGTACAGAGGCAGGAACAAGAGTACAATTAGAAGAAAGTTGGCAAGGAGAAAGCCAAGCAAAAACAACAGTATATGCAATATCAGACGGAAAAGAGAATACAATACCAATCCCAAAAGGATTTTATTATGTAGGAGGAACATTAGAAACAGGAATAGTAATATCAGATAGTCTATCAGATAAAAATAAAGGAAAAGATTCAACAGATGGAAATGTAACAAAAGAATTAGAAGGAAACCAATTTGTATGGATACCATGTAAAGAAGATTATCAAAAATATAACTGGGGAGCAAATTATAAAAATAACGAATATGACACAACAACACCAACTGACGAAAAAGAAAAGGCTACAAAATATGGTGGATTTTATGTAGCAAGATATGAAGCAGGAACGAGTGAAATTACATTAAAGAATGGTGAAAAAATAGGAGATGAACAATTATCAACAGGAAGTAAAGAATATATATTAGCAGAAACAACAACAAGTAGTAAGCCAACAAGTAAAGCTAATGAAATACCATATTATTTAGCAGATTATGAAACAGCACAAGAAATGTCAAAAAGAATGTATAACAATTCAGATTATGTAAGTAGTCAGCTAATAACAGGAACACAATGGGATGTAATGTTAAATTATATAAGTGATGAAACAGATAAAAGTATAGAAAATGCAAGTAATAAAGATAAATATAAAGATTTAAAAACAGATTGTAACTGGGGGAATTATAAAGATACAAATTTAACAAATTGCGATGGAAAATATTGTACGGTTGATGATGTTACTCATTCAATGAAATCGCTATGGTTAGATAATACAGGAAAATCTAATAAACATGAAGAAAAAGATACGATATTACTAACAACAGGTTCAACAGACGGAAATGTAAAAGAATCGATTCAAGGAGTAAAAAAGAAGAATATGTATGATGTAGCAGGAAATTTGTGGGAATGGACACAAGAAAAAGCGAATATTAATGCATCAGGTTCAAACTATTCTCTTCGTGGAGGAGGTTACTTTCACGAATCTTTTCATACTGCATGTTTTCGACATTATGGAACTTCGGAGAATGCTAGTATAGGTAACGGATTTCGTGTCAGTCTTTATATTAAATAAATGTGACCAAGGGGACATACCCTTGGTTATTTTTTGCGTTATAAGAAGATGTAAAAACTTTTATAATATGTAAATTATTAGTTACTAAAAATATCTAATAACTTGATACTAAAAATTCAATAATATAAAATAAAAATTGTAACAAAAATGTAAAAAAAAGATATGTAAATTTACTTGAAAAAGTGTAGTTAATAGTTTACAATAAAATAAATCGAAAGAAAAATAAAAGTGAGGTTAAGAAAATGAAAAAATTAACAAAAAATTCAGGAATTACATTAATAGCACTAGTAATAACAATAATAGTACTATTAATATTAGCTGGAGTAACAATAATGAGTGTAACAGGAGAAAATGGAATTCTATCAAGAAGTATATCAGCACGCGAAAAGACTAAAGAAGCTCAAGCATTAGAAGAATTGAAAGAGAAAATAATGGAAGTTCAAATCGACAAAAAAGGAGATGCTACATTACAAGATATAATTGATGCATTAAAATCTGATACTGAAAATAGCTACACGGTTTCAACAGAATTAGCAACAATAACAGGAACACTTCCAGATTTAGCTGACAAAACGGAGTTATATATTTTATACAAAGATTATTGGTTTAAAATAAACTCAAAATTAGAAGTAAGTTTTGTTAAAGATGCAGAGTCTAGCGATAATAATATTGAAGAAGATAAAGAAGAAGAAAATATAGTTAAGATTTCTGATAAAGCAAGCTTAGAAAAATTTAGAGATGACATAAATAAAGGTGAAAAATACGAAAATAAAATAATAAAATTAACAGCAGATATAGATTTAGAAGGAAATGAAAGTAATATATGGATTCCAATAGGAAATACTGATGAAAATGCTTTTACAGGTACATTTGATGGAGATGGACACACAATTAAAAATATTTGTATAAGTTCTGGAGGGACATTTAAAGGTTTATTTGGATTCAATAAAGGAACAATAAAAAATGTAGGAATAGAATCAGGAAAAATCATAACAGTTAGTGGAGAAGAAAGGACTAATGCAACCTATATAGGTTTCATTGCTGGGCATAATTCAGGGACAATAGAAAAATGCTATAACGAAGCTAGTGCTGAATTCGATGGAGGAAGAGCCAATGGAGGTATAGCCGGATACTTAGATACAAACGGAGAGATAAAGAAGTGTTATAATGCTGGAAATTTAACAGGAACAACAGTAGCTGACTATGCTACAGTTTGTGGAATACTTGGATTAGGTGGAGCTAACTCTGTAGTCGAAGATTGTTATAATACAGGCAATATAAAAAATATTGTAATAGGAGGAAATTCAAGAGCAGCTGGAATTACTGATGGTTCAGCCAAGATAGAATCATGTTATAATACGGGAAATATAACTTTACAGCAAGGAGAAAATCCACAAAATTATCCAGTAGCTGCTGGAATTTGTGGGCAACTTCATGGAGGAGGGATGTATAATTGTTATAATACAGGAGAAACAAAAATAGAAACAACCTTGAAAATTACATTAAGAAATGGCGGTATAGTAGGATATGCTGGTGTTGAAGTTAAAAATTGTTATTGTTGGTGTAGTGAAGGAGTGCAAGGCATAGGTGAGGATCAAAGAGCTGAAGGCAAGGATACAGGTGTAACTGTAGTAGAAACTAAAGAAGGAATTAAAAACATTGTAGAAAACTTGGGTAGCCATTATACAACAGATTCAGAAGGATATCCAATACTTACATGGCAAGCTAGTAATATAGATAATAATTAAATTAAATATAATCAAAGGGACAGGAACTTTTGTCAAAGGTAATCAAGGGACATGCACCTTGGTCAAAATAAAAGTGAGGGTAAGAAAATGAAAAAACTAACAAAAAATTCAGGAATTACGCTAATAGCACTAGTGATAACAATAATAGTATTGTTAATATTAGCTGGAGTAACAATAATGAGCGTAACAGGAGAAAATGGAATTCTATCAAGGAGTATATCAGCGCGTGAAGAAACTAAAAAAGCTCAAGCATTAGAAGAACTAAAAGAAAAAATAATGGAAGTCCAAATAGATAAAAAAGGAGAAGCCACATTACAAGATATAATTGATGCATTAGAATCTGATACTGAAAATAGTTATACAGTTTCAACAGAATTAGCAACGATAACAGGGGAACTTCCAGATTTAGCTGACAAAATGGAGTTATATATTTTATACAAAGATTATTGGTTCAAAGTGAACTCAAAGTTAGAAGTAACTTTTGTTAAAGATTCAGATTCTAACGATAATAATGTTGAAGAAAATAAAGAAGATGAAAATGTAGTTAAAATTTCTGATAAAGCAAGCTTAGAAGATTTTAGAAATAAAATAAATAGTGGTGAAAAATTTGAAAATAAAACAATAAAATTAACAGCAAACATAGATTTAGGAGGAAGTACAGAAAATAAATGGACGCCAATAGGTGATACTGAAGAACATGCTTTCACAGGTACATTTGATGGAGATGGACACACAATTGAAAATCTTTGCATAAGTGCAGAGGGGACATCTCAAGGATTATTTGGATATAATAAAGGAACTATAAAAAATCTAGGAATAGCATCAATAAATATTATAGCATCTAGCGAAGGAGAATCAACTGATGCAAACATAGGATTTATTGCAGGATATAACTCAGGAACAATAGCAAATTGCTATAATGAAGCTGATGTTGAATTTACCGGAGGATATCATGTTGGAGGTATAGTTGGATATTTATATACAAATGGAAAAATTAGTGAGTGTTACAATTCTGGAGATATATTAGGGACTACTGAACCTGTTGGTGGTGCAGTTTGTGGCATAGTTGGATATGCTAAAGATAATTGTAGAATTGAATATTGTTATAACACAGGAGATATTACTAATCATGCAAGCGGTCAAAATGCTAGAGCAGCTGGAATATCTAATGGGGGAGTTGTTGTAGAATCATGTTATAATACTGGAACTATTATTTTAAAACAAGATGATAATCCGAAAACATGGCCTGTATCAGCTGGAATAGTTGCACAATTAAATGGCTCAGGAGGAATGTATAATTGTTATAATATAGGAGAAACAAAAATAGAAACAACAAGAACGAGTTCTTTAAGAAATGGTAGTATAGCAGGATGGACGCAAGAAGATATTGAAAATTGCTATTGTTGGTGTAGTGAAGGAGTAGAAGCTGTAGCTGAAAAATATGAAGATGAAAAAACTATAAAATGTGAAGTAACGGTAAAATCAAATAAAGAAGATATGAAGAATATAGCAAGTGAATTAGGAGAAAACTTTAAAGAAGATGAAAATGAAATAAATTATGGATATCCAATACTTGTATGGCAAGATAAACAGTAAATGAAATATTTATTAATATAAAGTTTAGTGTAAAAAAATTATCATAAAAAGAAATAAATAAGTCAAACAAAAATTATAAATCTCAATATTAAAAAATTAAATTTTAGTATTGAGATTTTTTATATTTTATAAAAAATTTCTTAGGCTAATAACATTAGTTTATATAATTGACATATCAACACAAACTTATTTGCTTATTATATCAAAAATTAAATTTACAAATATATTACAAATTTACAGTTATATTACAATTATTGAAAAAGGAAATTACATATGTTAAAATTAATATGTATGTACAAGACAACATAAAAGATATAAATAAATTATAAAGTACAATAAACTAAGAAAATAGCATTAAATAAAAATATAAAGAATAATACAAAAAAATAATGAAAAGTGAAAACATAAGATAAAAAGTAGTGAAGAAAAGGAGAAAAAACGAATGTTAAAGTTAAAAGAAAAGAACAAAGGAATTACGTTGATAGCATTGGTAATTACAATAATAGTATTACTAATTTTGGCGGCAATAACAATAGCAGCATTATCAGGAGAAAATGGAATATTAAAACAAGCACAAAGAGCAAGATTAGAAAATAAAAGAGCAACAGTAAAAGAAATAATAAAAATAGCAGAAACAGATGAATATATAGAACATAGAGACGAATCAGATAGAGTAATATTAGAAGCAACTCAAAAGCACTTAAAAAATCCCAAAAGTCCATTATATGACCAAGGAAAGAAAGTAAAAGTAGATGAAAATATATATGGAGAAAATAGTGGGGAAATCTATTTTTATGTAGTAGTAGATGATGACATATATAAAGTAACAAGAGAAGATGTAGAAATAATAGGACAAGTGGAAAAAGAAGATGTAAAACTACAAGAAGGGGAAATGGAAATAAACCAAAACCCAACAATATGGACAAATGATAAAGTAAAAATAACAATAGTAGTAAATACAGACAAAATAATAGACTATGCAATAAAATACAAAATACACTATAAAACGGTAGAAGAATTAGAAGCAGAAAAAGCTACAGGAGAAGGAACAGAGGAAGTAGCACAAACAAATACAGAACAGGCAAATTCAGAACAAGCAACTACAGAAGAATGGCAGACATACACAAATGAATTTGAAGTAGATAAAAATTGTATAATATATGCAAAACTAGAAGGAATAAATGGAGAAACATCAGTAGTAACAGGAAATGTAATGAGGATAGACAAACTAAATCCAAAAGAATTTACACCAGAAATAACAGAAGTAACAACAAACAGTATAACAGTAAAAGCAAATACAACAGATGCGGACGAAACAAATGAATATGGATGCAGTGAAATAGAAAGATACTACTTTAGTAAAAACAATGGAGATAGCTGGGAACCAACAGAAGGAATAACAATAACAGAACAAGGGAAAGAAGTAAGCTATACATTCCAAAACTTAACGCAAAGCACAGACTACCCAATAAAAGTAAAAGTAGTTGACAAAGCAAAAAATGAAAAAGAATCTACAAATGTAATAACACAAAAAACAAAAACAGTACCAAAACTACAAACAGGCACAGAAGGTGGAACAGGAACACAAAAAGGAAATGTAACATTTACATATACTCCAAGTGCAAACACAAAAGACAATGTAAAAGTAAAAATCGAAGAAACAACAGGAGAAAGTGGATATACACTACAGTATAGAACAGAAAAAACAGATAAAGCCGGAGAAGTAAAAGATTGGACAAACTATACAGGAGAAATAACGCTAGAAAGAAATCAAAATATATATGCAAGACTAATAGATAGTACAAAGCAATATGGAGAATATGCAACAGGAACGATATTGAATATAGATAAAATAGAACCAAAAGATTTTACACCAAAAGCAAGTTCAACAACAAATAGTATAACAGTAACAGCGAGTACGACGGATGCAGATAAAACAGCAGACAATGCATGTAGTGGATTAACAACATCCTCAGCATATAGATATAAAATTGATACTGGAAATTGGACAGATTATACAGGAGAAAGTTATACATTTAGTGGACTAACACAAAATACAAGTCATACAATAACAGTAGAAGCGAAGGATAACGTAGGAAATGTAAGAACAAAAACAATAACACAATCAACAGGAAGTGTACCAGGATTAAAAAATGGAAGTGTAACATTTACATATAATCCAAGTGGAAATACAAAGGAAAATGTAAAAGTAGGAATAACTGGAAATAACACAGGATATGAATTACAATATAAAACATCAAAAACAGGGCAAAGTGGAGAAGTAAATGATTGGACCAAGTATACAGGAGAAATAACGCTAACAAGAAATCAAGAAATATATGCAAGAGTAGTAGATAGTACAGGGCAATCAGCAACAACATGGGCAACAGGAACATTAAAAAATATAGATAAACTTGAGCCAAAAGATTTTACGCCAAAAGCAAGTTCAACAACAAATAGTATAACAGTAACAGCGAGTACGACGGATGCAGATGGAACAGCAGACTATGCATGTAGTGGATTAACAACAGCGTCAGCATATAGATATAAGATTGATACTGGAAATTGGACGGGTTATACAGGAGGAAGTTATACATTTAGTGGACTAACACAAAATACGAGTCATACAATAACAGTAGAAGCGAAGGATAACGTAGGAAATGTAAGAACAAAAACAATAACACAATCAACAGGAAGTGTACCAGGATTAAAAAATGGAAGTGTAACATTTACATATAATCCAAGTGGAAATACAAAGGAAAATGTAAAAGTAGGAATAACTGGAAATAACACAGGATATGAATTACAATATAAAACATCAAAAACAGGGCAAAGTGGAGAAGTAAGTAATTGGACCAAGTATACAGGAGAAATAACGCTAACAAGAAATCAAGAAATATATGCAAGAGTAGTAGATAGTACAGGACAATCAGCAACAACACATGCAACAGGGACATTAGTAAATATAGACAAACTACAACCGAAAACATTTACACCAAGTACAACGTCAACAGCAAATAGTATAACAGTAACAGCAAGTACAACGGATGCAGATAAAACAACAGATTATGCATGTAGTGGATTAACAACATCATCAGCATACAGATACAAAATTGACAGTGGAAATTGGACGAGTTATACAGGAGGAAGTTATACATTTAATAGTTTAACACAAAATACGAGTCATACAATAACAGTAGAAGCAAAAGATAATGTAGGAAATACAAGGCAAGCGACTATAACAGCAAACACATTAGCAGCGACTTTATCGTTATCATCATATAGTGGAACTGTAGTAGATGGAGCTTCACAATATATTACAATCTATGGTTCAAATTATGGAAATTTAAGTTGTTCAACAGGAAATAGTAGTGTTGCAACTGCATATATAAGTGGAACTACATTAGTAGTAACAGGATGTAATTCATATGGTACTCAAAATACTACTATAACGGTTTATGGTTCAGCAGGAGTGAGTACAACATATACAATAACATCACATAGACATACAGGCAGTTCAACTTCAGGAGGAGGATGTTATGGTAGTAAGCATACAGATAATACTTATTGTGGAGGAACGATATCATGGACTAAGGTAGGATCTCATACATGTGGTTTAACTATGACATATTCATCTTCTATTCATGACACTAGTGGTAATGGAGTAACGGGTACTTACAAGGATTCTGCTGGGCACACTACGACGCATAGATGGAGTGGTTTGACTAGTTCGTATGACTTTCAACAGGCAGATGCAGCGGCAAAACAGTGGAGTTGTAAATGCACTCAAACTGTAGATGATTATGCTTACAAATGTGGTTCATGTGGAAAGACTTATTCAACTGGTGGAAAATGTAATGCTATTACTAGCTCACATACTTATTACACAAGGAACTGTGGTTATTAAAGCATAAGATAAATCATAAAACCAAAAATAGTGCTAAAAAAATTAGCACTATTTTTTATATAGTAGGAAAGTTCTTCTAGTAGGAGAACTTTCCGTACTAGAGAAATATGGCGAGCCTTAAATTTTCTTAAAATTTGCATTTGACAGAAAATCTTAGGCTCGGTTTTTTATAATATGTAAATTATTAATCACTAAAAACATTTAATAACATTGATAGTAAAAATTCGATAATATAAAATAAAAATGTAACAAAAATGTAAAAAAAAGATACACAAATTTACTTGAAAAAGTGTAATCAATAGTTTACAATAAAATAAAGCGAAAGAAAAATAAAAGTGAGGGTAAGAAAATGAAAAAACTAACAAAAAATTCAGGAATAACGCTAATAGCACTAGTAATAACAATAATAGTATTATTAATATTAGCAGGAATAACAATAATGAGCGTAACAGGAGAAAATGGAATTCTATCAAGGAGTATATCAGCACGTGAAGAAACTAAAAAAGCTCAAGCATTAGAAGAACTAAAAGAGAAAATAATGGAAGTCCAAATAGA
>CANQNU010000043.1 GCA_947625295.1 uncultured Clostridia bacterium
AAAATTGACTATTTTTTTATTATAAAAAATTTTATAAAACTTTCTATTTTTCTATTGACTTTTCATAGTTGGTCTCCTTTAATTAAATCAATCGAAAAATTTTATTTTTTTATAATAAACTTAGGGATTTATGCCTTTAGCTAATTTTAGATTGATAAGCTTTTCTTTTCAAGTATTTTTCCCTCTACATTTTTTAATATAATATTTTCTTCATTTATTATTAAATAGCTATGTTCTGTGTTACTTTTAGGTAGTGAAATTGAACCACTATTTGCAAATATTTTTCCATCTTTTTCTTGTATAAATCCTGTATGAAAATGTCCATAAACAAGAACATCAAATTCATCTTTTGGCCATTTATCAATATTATATTTGTGCCCATGAGTAAAAAATATTTTCTTATTATTGATTTCCATTATTATTTTTTCTTCAAATGGAAATTCAGAAATCATTTCATCTACATCAGCATCGCAATTACCTTTTGTACATTTTATGTTATCTTTTAAATCGTTTAATACTTTTGCAACTTCTCCTGGATTATATTCTTGTGTTAATGGATTTCTTGGCCCATGGTAATATAAATCTCCCAATAGTATTAGTTTGTCCGGTTTCTCTTTTTCATAAATTTCTTTTATCTTTTTTGCATAATAATTTGAGCCATGTATATCAGATATTACTAATAATTTCATTATAATTTCTCCTTAATCAAATAAATTTTTCAGTATAAATATGTAAACAAAAAAACTTTTCTATTTTTATGACCAAGGGAGTGTGTTCCCTTGGTCACTTGGTTATTTTGTTTATTCTTCACCTTTTAATCTTTCTGCTCTGTCTGCTGCTATTAAGTTATCTACCATTTCATCAATATCTCCATTTAAAAAGTTTTCCATTTGGTAAATACTCATTCCTATTCTGTGGTCTGTTATTCTTCCTTGCGGATAGTTATATGTTCTTATTTTTTCACTTCTGTCTCCTGATCCTACTTGTGATTTTCTTGCATTTGATATTTCGCTGTCTTGTTTTTCCTTTTCTATTTCATATAATTTTGTTCTAAGCATTTTCATTGCATTGTCTTTATTTTGGAATTGTGATCTTTCTGTTTGGCATTCTACTACTATTCCTGTTGGTTCATGTATTAATCTTACTGCTGATGATGTTTTGTTGATATGTTGTCCTCCTGCTCCTGAAGCTCTAAATACTTCCATTTTTATATCTGCGGGGTTAATATCTATTTCTACATCTTCTACTACGGGAAGCATTGCAACTGTTGCTGTTGAAGTATGAATTCTTCCGCTACTTTCTGTATCTGGTACTCTTTGAACCCTGTGTACACCACTTTCAAATTTAAGTCTGCTATATACACCTTTTCCTGTTATCATAAATGAAATTTCTTTATATCCACCTAATCCTGTGTCATTTTCATTTAAAACTTCTAATTTCCAATGTTTTTTTTCTGCATACATAGAATACATCCTAAATAATGTACCCGCAAAAAGGGCTGCTTCTTCTCCTCCTGCTCCAGCTCTAATTTCACATATTATGTTTTTATCATCATCTGGATCTTTTGGTATTAATAATATTTTTAATTCTTCTTCAATTTTTGGTAATTCATCTTTTGCAGTATAATATTCATTTTCTGCTAGTTCTTTCATTTCTGGATCTTGCATCAATTCTTCTGCTTCTTCCATATCTTGTTTTGTCTTTTTGTATTCTCTGAATTTTAAAACTATTTCTTCTATGCTAGCATGTTCTTTCATTAATTTTTGCCATTCTGCTTGATTAGATATTATTTCAGGATCTGAAATTAATTTTGTTAATTCTTCATATCTCTTTTCTACTGCTTCTAATTTTTCAAACATAAAAACTCTCCTTTTCTTTTAAACTTCTATTTTTAACAGATTTGGTTTATTTTTTAATTGCATTTTTTAAAATGCTTTTATTAATTTTATATCATTTTTTAAAAGTTTGATTTTTTGCTCTTTGTTAATATTAACACAAATTAGTAAATTTATCAATATTAACCAATATTTATGTTTTATATTTTAAAAAAATAAATTTTTAAAATATAATTTTAATGTATCATAAATTAAAATATCAAAATTTAATTAATAAATTATATTTATAGATTAATATAATTAAAATCAATATTTAATTCATTTAAAATTTCTTTTTCTCTATTTGTACAAGTGAAAATGATAATTTGATGATTTATAAATTTATTATTTATAAATTTTAAAATATTTTTTAATCTCTCCGCATCATAATAAGCAAAAACTTCATCTAAAATAATTGGCATTTTTTCTTCTGATAATTCTTCTACCATAGAAAGTCTTAAAGATAAATATAATTGTTCAATTGTTCCTACACTTAATTGCATAGCAGAAACATAATTTCCATTTTCTAATTCAACAATTAAACCTTTTTCATCATGAAACTGAATACTACTATATTTTCCATCTGTTATTGCAGAAATATTTTTTGATAAATTCTCTGTAAACTTAGGGGTAAGTGTACTTTTCATTTCTTCATAAGATTCTGCTAAAACTTCTTTTGCTAAATCCATACTTTGTTCTAATTCTTTCAGAGTTGACAATTTTTCTTTATGGTTAACTAGTTTTTCTTGAATATTTGCAATATTTTCCAATCTAGGTTCTATATTTTTTATATCAATTTCTAGTGTATGTAATTCTATTTTTTTATTATTTATTTTATTTTCTATATTTTGTATTTCATAATTTATATTTTCTAAATTATTTATTTTATTTTTTTCTAATTTATTAGAATATTTATTTTTTATTTTTTCTTTTTCTAAATTTATTTTTAAATTAAAATTATTTTCTAAATTATTTATTTCTTTTTTTAATTCATTATTATTTTTTTCTAATAAATTAATTTCATTTTTTATAATATTTATTTCTGAATTTATTTTTTCTTTTTTTTCATTTATAATTTTATTTTCTTTTTTTTCTATTTTTTTATTTAATTTATTTTTTATAATAAAACAAATTATTAAATATATTGGAATTGTTGATATAAATAAATATTTAAATAAATTATTTTTATTTAATATAAATTGAATAATATTAATAATTAATAAAATAAAAAATAATATTATTATTTTTTTATTTAATTTATTTTTTTCTAAATTATTTTCTTGTAAATTATTTTTTATTTTTTCATTATTTAATTCTAAAATATTTTTATTATTATTTTCAATTTTATTTAATTTATTTTTTAATAAATTTATTTTTTCTAAATTTTCATTTTTTATATTTTCTTTTATTTTTATTTTTTCTTTTTCTATTTTTTGATTTTCATTTAATAATTTTATTTCTTTTAAATAATTATTTTCATTTTCTAATTTTTCAATTTCCTGATTTAATTTATTTTTATTTTTTTCTATCTCATATTTAAATTCTTCATATTTATCTAATTCTTGTTTTTCTTTTTCTAACTCTTCTATTTCTTTTTCAATAATATTTATTGGTTTCTCCCTAGATCTTTGCGTTCCTATTTCATCTAACTGTCTTCTATTAATTCTTTCAATTGCTCTTTTATAAGAAACATTATCATCTCCTGTGCCTACTAAATTTGCTAATTTTTGAATTAATATATTTTGCTCCTGTTTTCCTAATTTGACCTCCTGCTGATTTACTAAAATAGTAGATAAAAATAATTCTTCATCAACTTTAGTTTGTTCATAGAAAAATTCATTTCCTTTATTTTTGTCAATATTAAATTGTTTAGAAATATCTTCTTTATTTTCATTAAATATTTTTGGATTTTTCTTTTTAAAATCACGATATATTTCAAATTTTTTTCCATTATCTAGCTCATATTCTAGTTTTCCTGAAAATTCTTCTCCTACCCATGGTATATATTTATCAAATTCAGAAATTTCTCTTCCTCTTTTATTTTTAGAAATTCCATACAAACTATTACTAATAAAACTTAAAAGTGTAGATTTTCCTGCTTCATTTTTACCATATATAATATTAATTTTATCTTTCAAATTAACTTCTTTTTGTGCTAATTTCCCGTAATTATTAATTTTTATTTTGTTAATTTTCATTATGCATCTCCTATTCTAAAGCATCTAATCCTATTTCAATTGCTTTTTCAATTATTTTTTTATCTTCTTCATTTAGATTTTCATTTTTTAATTTTTCTAGCATATTTTTAGTAAATAAACCTTTTAATGTATTGTTATGAGATAATTTTTCTAGATTATATGCTATTTTAGTTTTATTTTTTATTTTTATAATTCTGTCATTTGTAATTAATTTAATTATTTCATATGTGTCAATTTCAAAATTTCTATCTCCTTTTAATATTATTTTTACATATTGATTTTCTTTTATTACTAAAGAATTTATTTTTTCTATTAAATCTTCTTTTGAATAAAATTCTGTTACATCAATTTCTATTTCAATAAATTCTTCCTCATCTAATTTAATAAATTCTAAGTTTAATTCATCTTCATTTATCTCTCCAACAATCATTCCATGGTCTCCTAATTCATCAAATCCTAGGGATATCATAGAACCAGGATATACTATTCTTTGATTTTCTTGTGTATTATAGTCTATTTTATGTATATGGCCTAAAGCAATATAGTCAAAGTTTTTTTCTTTTAACATATTTTTGGACATAGAATTATATTGTTTTTCTTCTATACTTGCACCATCTATCGTTCCATGAATTATTAATATATTTTTTTTGTCTTTTTTCTCTATTTTTACATCTTGAATATCACAATTGTTGCAATAAAAATCATCAAATCCATATCCATATATATATGCTTCTTCTGTTTCTATTTGTTCTATTTCTGAATTAAATATTTTTACATTTTTACTCCACTCAAATTGATTATAATATGAATTTTTAATAAATGGATCATGATTTCCTGGCGAAATAAATATTTTTGTATTTGGTATCTCTTCAAATAGTTTGTTAATATATTCTATCGTTGATTTCCTTACATATTTTTGTTCATACAAATCTCCTGAAATAAATAGATACTTTATGTCATTTTCTTTTATATATTGTATTACTTTTTTAAATGCTTTTCTCTGTTCTAATCTTCTTAAATCTCCCATATTATCTCTGTCAGAAAGATTTACAAATGGGCAATCAAAGTGAACATCTGCAATATGTACAAATTTCATAATTTTTCCTCTTTCTTTTTTTATTGTTAAAGTTAACTTTTTGATAATTTTATATTTTTTTAGTTAATTATATTATTTATGTTCTTATATCATTTTGAATTATTATTGTTTATTTTACTATATTTTTTATTTTTTAGCAATAATTTAGCAAAAATCTTTTCGCAAAACATGCTATCTTTAATAATTATAATTACATAGAAATCAAAAATACTTAATATTTTATAACTTATGTTTTTATAAACTGGTGATGTACTTTCTTTATAACATAAAAAAAGAGCCATAGTCTATTTTTATCTATGGCTTTTTTCTCTTTAATTATTACTGTCTAATGGACCAAATAATTCGTCAAATTTTGCTTCTAATTCTTTTTGTAAATCATATATTTCATCTTCGTCACTTTCCTGTGGTAATATCGGAGCTTGTTCATTTAAATCTTCGAAATTATTAATATCCAATGATTTAGTTGCACTTTTTTCTATTTTCTGTGTTTTCACTTTATCATCTATTTTACTTTCGCTATTAACTGGTTCATCATCAAATAAGTCATCTAATGATTCTACTTTTAAGTTTTCTACTGCTTTTTCATCCTTATCTTCTACGTAAGGATTATATGGATTATATTTTCTCCATGTTCCTCTATTAATTTCTCCTATATCGTTATGGCTAATTGCACATGAAGCAAGTTTTCTTGCCATTGGATGCTTAAAGTAATAGAATTTATTTGCTTTTACTGGTTTGATTCCTTTTTCAAATATAATACATTGGTCATTATCTAATCTACGTAGCTCATCTGGTGTCATTAATGCTCTTGCCATTACTTGATCTGAAACACTTTTTCCTGTTTTCCAGTTTTGTCTATCTCTATTAATTGAGATACTATCTCTTTCTATTGTCTTTTCCCCTAATGCTTTTGAAAAGTATTCTACTGTTTTATATGAGTTACTTCCTAAAAATACGTGTGTATCACAGTTTCCCATAATTGTTTCATATGATTTTTCATAAACTGCTTCTAATTGGTCTATGTTTTGTAAAATAACACTAAATGATATCTTTCTACTTCTTGATGTTGAAATCTTCTTATCAAAGTCTGGTATTTTTCCTATATTTGCAAACTCATCAAGTATAAAAAATGTTTGTTCTTTTAGTTGCCCTCCATTTTGATCTGCAAAATCATATAATTGTTGAATCATTTGTGAGAAAAAGATTGTTAATAAAAAGTCATATGCTGTATGTGTATCTGAAGATATAACATATACTGCTGTCTTTCTACTTCCTATTTCCTCAAAATCTATTGTATCTGTTGATGTTAATTCTGCAATTTCTTTTGAATCAAATTTACCTAATTTTGATTGTAGTGAACTTAGAATTGAACCATATGTTTTTTCTGGTGCTATTTCTATTGATTTATAGTACATTCTTGCTGGATGGTCATAAGGTAGTTGGTTTATTAATTCTGTTAATAGGTTACTTCCTCCATTACTATTTGCTGCTCTTACAAGTTCTGCGCAACTTGCTAGATTTTGTTCTTCTTCTGGTCTTGTTGCTATTAGATAATATATTAATGCTTTTAATAACATTTCTGCCATATCATCCCAATATGGATCTGATTTTCCACCTTCTGATTGTTGACCTTTTACAACTGTGTTTGCTATAACATCTACATCTAATTCTGATGATATATGCATTAATGGATTATATCCGTCACTGTATTGTGGTCTAACTAAGTTTAATACTTTTATTTCATATCCTTGTTCTTTTAAATATCCTGCTGTTTTATCATATAATTCACCTTTAGGATCTGTAAATACATATGATCCTAAACACTGATAAGCATTTGGAATTGAGTATGAAGCTGATTTACCAGAACCTGATCCGTCCTACTACTAAAACGTTTACATTTCCTCGCTTGTCGACTGGTAAATAATTATTTTCTGCTAAAATAATTCCTTTATTTCTGTCTAATATTGTATATTGTTCTCCTCTTTGACTCCAATCACTAGAACCATGTTCAATATCAGAGTATTCGTTTTTCGGAGCTGATCTTACAAATCCAATAAAGAAAAATATTGAATAAAATATTGTTATTACTAGTAATGTCGAAAAGAAACCTTCTGTCGCTCCACTAGAAAATATTTCTCCTAATGTAGAAAATGGACTTGAAATTGAAGATGTAAATGTATTCATAAAAATTTCTAAATCAAATTCTCCATTTACTTTTGCTACATGAGAACTATATGCATATGGCGAAACAAATACTATGGCTATAAATATCCATAGTATTATATATATAATAAAATTTTTTCTGTTTCTTCTTATTGCTCCTTCTATTTTGTAGTTCATATTTTTCACCTACTCTTTTGTATCTATTTTATCTAGATTCATCCTTTTCTGCTTTACCTTCTAAGATTTTATTTTCATTTAAAGGTATTTCTAAATCTAACTCACTATTAAATTCATATTTAAATGTGTGTTCTGGTGGCCAATACATTTTTGCCATACAAATTCCCTCCTAATCTGTAATTGTTGGATTTCCTCCCAACAAATTAAGCTTATTGTTTTCTTCTCTTATTTCAAATACAAAATAAGACTTATATGGTTTTAACTTACATTTTCCTTTTACTTCATTTGTTTCTTCATCAAAATAAAGCGTTGGCTTTACCTCTTCTGTAGTTTCTGGGTCAATAATTGATATGGGTCTCTTTAAATTTGGTGTATAACTTACTTCTTTATAAGCTTCTGATTTTTCAGAATAAATTGTATCAAATTTGAAAGGCATAGGTTTTTTTGAAATTTTTATTTTGTCCTCTTCTATAACTCCATTATTAATAACTACCTTATCTTTTGCAAAAGATAGTATTACTATTTGGTTTCCTTCCTTTTGCGGTTCATTTACATAAAAAGTCTTTCTGTTATACTCTCCTACTATCTCTTCTGAATGTTCTAGTCTTTCTACTGTGAATTTTGGATAGTCTTTTAAAAATTCTTTTTCTGTTTTATTAATTTGATAAATTACAGTTTTTACTCCTTCTGGATCTGTTATACTAAAGTGTTTACCTTGTACATTGTCCATTTTTACACCTCTCTTCTATGTTTATTAATCCATAGCTTATCTTTTGTTACAACTCTATTTTTTATTATAACTAAAAATTAGCTTTTTGTCAACATCTTTATGTAAATTATATGTTTTTTGTGCTTCGTGGATTAAATTTTGATATTTTATTTAATTCTTCAAATATCTCTTTCTCTTTCATTGTTAACTGTTTTGGTACCATAATCTTAACTTCTACTATTAAGTCTCCTACTGTTCCATCACTATCTTTATATCCTTTACCTGATATTCTAACTTTTTCCCCACTTTGTGTTCCTTGTGGTATAAATACTTTTGTTTCTCCAGTTATAGATTCAATCGTAATTCTTGTTCCTAAAGCCGCTTCCCATGGAGATAAAAATAAATCTGTATATATATCATTTTCTTTTAATTTGAATTTTATGTCATCTTTTATATTAATTTTTATAAATAAATCTCCATTATTGCCACCATTTTTTCCACTTTTTCCTTGTCCTACTAGTCTAATTTTTTCTCCATTTTTAATTCCTTTTGGTATGGTAATGGTATATGTCTTAATATCTCCTTTTTCTGTTTTTAATGATATTTTTTTATCTAGTCCCTTATATGCTTCGTAAATACTTACATCTATTTCTGTATTGATGTTTTTTCCTTTTGATGGTTTCTCCTTTATTTTTTCTTCACTTTTTTGTTTATTTCCTAAAAACATATTAAGAATTGTTTCTTTTTGGTCTTTACCTGAAAAGGCTTTTTTAGCAGTTGAAAAGTGTGAATTCCATATTCTATCATATTTTCTTTTTGATGATGGTACTGATAAAATTCTATATGCTTCATTAATATCTTTAATTTTTTCTTCTGATAGGTTATTTCCTACATTTAAATCTGGATGATTTTTCTTTGCTGCTGCTCTATATGCTAATTTTATTTCATCTATAGAAACATGACTTGTTTCTAATCCTAATATTTTGTAATAATTTTTATAAACCATTTCATACATCCTCCCATAAAATAGGTACTGCTATTATATCATAAACAAAAAAAAAATCCATAGTTTTTATGGATTTTTTATATTTATTAATTGTTATATTATTACTATCATACTATTTATTTCTTAATCTTAAATTTATTATTTTATCTAACAATTCTTAATGAAGTATTCCTCTTACCTCAAAAGGCTTTAGATACATACTAATATTTACTTGGATATTAGTTTTAGATTCTTGATTCTTATTAATTAATAAAATTTTATTTCCAAAAAGATTCTTCTTGCATAGCGTTTGCTAATTCAAAAAATTTCATTCCATTAGATGCTTTTAATAAAATAATATCATCTTTTTTTGCAATATCCTTAACTATTTTTAATATATCTTTTTTATCTTCTACATAATATATGTTTTTAGGATTCATATTTTCTTTTTTTGCTTGTAATATTATATTTTTAGCATTATCTCCATTGCATATTAAAATATCAATTTTATTTTTTACTACTTCTTTTCCTACTTTTTCATGTAATTCTTTTGCATATTCTCCTAATTCAAATATATCTCCTAATATTGCAATTTTTCTATTTTTCTCAAACTCTGTTAAATATTGCAATGTAGCCTTCATTGACTCAAAACTTGCATTATATGCATCATTAATTAGTTTTATTCCATTTGGTAATTCCTTAATATCCATTCGTTTCTTTGTTAATTCAAATTCTTGTATTCCGTCTTTAATGTCATTTGCATCAATTTTCAACAATTCACCAACTGTTATAGCACATAAACTATTTAGAACAAAATGCTCTCCTCCTACTGGTACTTTTATTTCTTGATCTTTTCCAAATATATTACAAATAAATTCACTACCATCTGTATGTAATTTAATATCCTTCGCATTAAAGTCACTTTTATTCTCAATGCCATATGTTTTGATATTCCAATTTTGTTTATTTTCTATATACCATTTATGTAATAAATCATTATCATTATTTAAGATAATTGTGGCATCTTTTGATTCCTCTAATATTTCTAATTTTGCTTTTAGAATATTTTCTCTAGAACCTAAATTTCCTATATGTGAAGTCCCAATATTAGTAATTATACATATATTAGGTTTAGCAATTGATGCAAGCAAACGAATTTCGCCAAAATGATTCATTCCCATTTCTATTACGGCTACCTCATGTTCTTTTAATTTCAATATTGTAAAAGGTAATCCAATATTATTATTATTATTTTCAATAGTTTTTAAAGTGTTATATTTCTTTGAAACAACATTTGCTACAATATCTTTTGTAGTAGTTTTTCCTACACTACCTATAATTGCTATTACTGGTATATCGTATAAATTTCTTTTAAATCTTGCTATTTTATACAATGCCTCTAAAGTATCATCTACTTTAATAATAGTTTTATTACTATACTTATTTTTTTCTTCCTCTGTTACAATAATATTCTCTACTATTACACATGATGCACCTTTATCTAAAGCATCTTTCCAAAACTTACTTCCATCAAACTTTTCTCCTTTAATACCTACATAAACATCGTTAACATTTATTTCTCTTGTATCTTTAGAAAAATTTTCACAAATAAGATTTTTATCTCCTATAATCAACTCTCCGTCTGCAATATTTAATATATCTTCAACTGTTATATTTTTCATTTTACTATCCTTCCTAACCATGAGTAATTAGTGGAACTCACCCTTTGATCATTTTTTGTTAATATTTCAAAATAAATATCATTTTTTGTTGTTCCTTATTAGTATATTTTTTTTTTTGAAAATTGTCAAAAAAATTTTAAAAAAGACCAAGAGATATATACCCTTGGTCAACTTTTAAATAAATAACTATTTACTTTCTACACTTCTATTTGCTATTTCAATTGCTTTTTTTACAATATTTCCACAGTCTTTTGAAGACACGTTAGCCCAACTTCCTCCATCTTGTTTTACTTGATCATATACTCCTAATTCTTTTGCTATTTCTTCTCTTAAATTTTCAGATATTAATTTACTATTTCGAGACATAATATCCTCCTTGTAATCTTTTATTAAAGATTTCATATATTTAAATAAAACCTTAATTAAAGTTTTATTTATATTTATATTATTTGCAATTTTTTTTATTTTATTTTGACATTTTTATATATTTTTATATATTTTTTTACAAAATGTGATATAATAAATTAGATAATTTAAAAGGAGATTTTTATGGACATTAAAGAAGATACAATTGAAACACAAAAAGTTTCAACTGATGCAAAAGACACTAATTCAATAGCATCAAAAATTCCAGAAATTTCAACACTTTCGCCATTTTTACCAGTAGAAGAAAAAAATACAAAAAAAACATTTTCTATTTTTAAATTATTAATTATAATAATTTTTATTATTTTAATAGTATTATTTCTAATTTTAACTGGTTATAATATGATAAATACTAATATTATTTCTGGCGTACATATTAAGGGATATAATGTATCTAATTTAAGTAAATCTGATGCGAGATATCAATTAGATAATTATTTTAGAAAAAATTTACCTGAAGAAATTAAATTAAAATATGGAGACTTTGAAACTACAATATCACTTTCACAAATAGGTGCGTCATTTGATACAAAGTCTGCAGCAGATTCTGCTTATCGTATAGGAAGACAAGGGAATATTTTTGAAAATGATTTTTACATATTATCCACAATGTTTGGGAAAGTTAATATTGAACCTATGCTAATAATAGATACAGATCAATTATCTAAAAATTTAGAAGATATTTCAACACAATTGCCAGATACAGTTATCCAAAGTAGTTATTACATAGAAGGTTCTGATTTAATTATAACATCTGGTAAAGAAGGAAATGTTATAGATATTGATGCAACAACAGAATTAATAAAAAATGCTATCTATAATTTTTCAGATGACAATACAGTTGAAATCGCAGTAAAAACACAACAACCTAATCCTATTGATGTAGAAAAAATACACAACGAAATTTATAAAGAGCCTGTGGATGCTTATTATACGAGAGATCCATTTTTAATATTTCCATCTGAAAACGGAGTAGATTTTAATATTTCACTAGATGAAGCAAAATCTATTATCACTTCTGAACAACAAGAAGAATATACAATTCCTTTAAAAATATTATCCCCAAATGTTACAACAAATATGATAGGAACAGAAGCATTTCCAGATTTGTTGTCTAATTATTCTACTAAATATGCTGTTAGTAACAGGAATAGAACAACAAATTTAATATTAGCATCAAATAAAATTAATGGAACTGTTATTATGCCAGGAGAAACTTTTTCTTATAATAAAGTAGTTGGAGCTAGAACCATTTCCGCAGGATATAAAGAAGCTCCTATCTATGTTTCAGGTGAAGTTGTAGATGGAGTAGGTGGGGGAATTTGCCAAATAACAACAACACTATATAATGCCGCTGTATATGCAAATTTGGAAATAGTACAAAGAACTAATCATCAATTTGTTCCATCATATGCACCAGCTAGTAGAGATGCAACTGTTGTATATGGTTCAATTGATTTTCAATTTAAAAATAACAGAGATTATCCTATTAAATTGGTTTGCTCTGTAGCGAACGGAACTGCTAATTTTAAAATTTTTGGAATGAAACAAGAAAATGATTTTGAAGTTGAAATAAATTCTTATGAAACCGGAAGATCTAAAACTGCAATTTATTCTGAAGCATATAAGATATTAAAAAGAGATGGAAAAGTAGTTTCTCAGGAATTATTATCTAGAGACACTTATAAAAGACATTAATTGTGCCAAAGGTTCGAGGTTGCCAAGGGTTCGGGGGTTGCCAAAGGTTCCGGGTTTAAATGGCAACTATCTAGTTGC
>CANQNU010000044.1 GCA_947625295.1 uncultured Clostridia bacterium
TTTCGCTTTCTGATAACTCTGATTTTTGAATTTCACCATATTGTAAAGCAAAATCTCTATAAAGCTGTTGTATTGCTTCTTCCACTTTCTTTTCTTCCACATTATATCCAATCATTAGATAACCTCCTTTTATTTATGTAATTCATATCACAAAATTAAATTTTTAACAATAACTATGACAATAAAAATACATTTGTCATAAAAATTTAATATTTTTGTAACATTTCTCCATTCTCTATAATAATATTAGAAGGTATTAGCAATGAGTTTTAAAGAAAATTTTTGAAAATAGTTTGACAATTCTACTTTGCTCTGACCATTCTTTTCATTAGCATTCATTGTTTGTTGTTTCTTTTCAAATTGTAAATTATTTACATATTATTAATTGTAACTTGTAGCATAATTTTCAAAATCTTATTAAATCACAGGTGATTGCTTGTCCTATTTTTGTTGGTAACTTTTACCACACTTCATGTGAAGAATTACTATCAATACTTAATCCTAAAAGCTCTGTATTTAAATCTTTAAAATATGTATGAGCCCTTGTAAAGGCTATCATTTCTGTTGTGCACACGGGAGTAAAATCTCCTGGATGCGAAAATAAAATTAGCCACTTTCCTTTATAATCATCTAACTTTACTTCTCCAAAAGTTGTAATAGCATCAAAATCAGGTGCTTTTTGTCCTATTTTTACATTACCATTCATCATTAATTCATAATCCATAAAAAATAAACTCCTCTCATATTTTTTATATGATATGAAAAAAGTTTATTTAAAGTTACTTATTTAAAATTAATTTTTATTGTTTCAATCTTAAGTATCCTAATTCTTCCCAAACATTATATGCCAAGTTTAATCTAAACAACAACGTTGGCTTTGCTCCTGCTCTATTTTTATCAACTACACATGCATAATATCTAACATCAGGATCATCATATTTTTTCAAATCAAAGAATTTAGTATCGACTTCATTAAGAGAATATTCATATTTTTCATAAGTATCTCTATTAATTTGTTTTAATAAACTTAATGTATCTAATACCTCTTTTACAGTTCTACTAACTGCTAAATCATTTACATTTAAGTTTACTGGCAATGTGTCTGTTTCTGCTAATTGTAGTGTAGCATATATATACATATTAAAATTTTGTGCTAAATTAGAAAGTATTGTTGCAGTCTTTTTTAGTTCTTCTCCGATTCCTATATTTGCAGTATCTGTTTTTAGAGTATCGTAAAATACGTATTCTATTTTTTCTTTATAATAATAGTTCATAATTACTTTTTTCAATTCGTCATTTGTGTGATCTGTTATATTGATAAAATATAATGAATTTTTTAGTTCTTTATTTGCCCAATCAGTTACTGCAATAATATTATTAAATTCTGTTGATATTTCTGTTAATCTTTTTACAAATTGCTTTTGTGTTTCTCCTTCTTCTTTTACTACAAACCCTTCTTCATCTACTTTAGTTTTTTTAGGATCATCTGGTTTAAATTTAAATTCTAGTAACTCTCCTTCTGTTTTTCTAATTTTATATCCATGCATTTTTTGTATTTCTTCATTATTTAATATTGTAGTAATTAAACAAAGTTTCATTTTTTCTTCTGACATCTCGTTAGAAATTACAAGTACTTTCTTTTTTTGAACTAGTGATACATGTGCTGCAATATCTGTTGTAAATCTACTTTTACCAGCATTAGATGGCATTGCAAAAGCCATGGTCTCACCTTTTCTAATACCTTTAAAGACATTTGTTAAAATTGGAAATGGTAATGGTAATCCATTTCTTAAATTGTTGTCACCTGCTTCTAGAAAACTTGTAAGTCCTTCGTTTAATATTGCTCTTTTAAACTTTTCTGTATCACTAACTTGTACAACAGCACTTTTTACTTCTTCCTCTGACATTTGGTCATATAAAACATAATCCCTTATTTCTACTACTTTATCTTGCAATTCTTTAATTGGTATTTCAGTATAATTTTTTCTTAAAATAAACAATTTTTTTAGTTCTCTATAGATTTTTTCCATACTTATATTTTTATCTGCAACTTCTTTTTTTAGTTTATATTTTAAATCGTAAGATTCTTGAGTATCTCTTGCAAAGTTAAATCCATCTTTTGCAATTTCTGGCGCATATGCTGCTCCTTCTGTATACAATATACTTTTATATAAGTTTAGTAATTTTTCGTCTTCAAAAAAGCATTCATTATATAAAAAATAAAATTTTACTATATATTTAGGGTCATTAAATAGTAATCCTATATAGGTTCTTTCTAATTCTGGTGCACTTAATTTTTCTGGGTAAATTTTATTATCATTTTTTTCTTCTTGCTCATTACTTTCTTCTTTTTTTATAACTTTTTTATTATTTTTTGATTGTTGTTGATATTTTTTTAATTGATTTATTTTTTCAAATACTCCAATTAAATTTTCTTTTGCTAAATCTTCTTTAATTTCTTCTATTAATGTAACATTTTCACTAGTTATTGGTATAGTATCTAACATTTCATATATACTTTTTATTTTTTCCTCATCCATTTTTTTATCCTTTCTTATTTGAATACTATTATTGTTATTCTATTTTTTATCAATTATATACTTTAAAAATATTCAAATCAATAGATTTTTTGTAAAAAATATGATATTATTATAAAAATTTATTATTAGTCATTTTAAATATTTATATATGTACAAGGAGAAAAAATATGGCATTTGACGGAATTGTTACAAAAGCAATTGCTTCAGAGCTACAACAACTTTCTGGAGCTCGAATTGATAAAATATTTCAACCTGATAAAAATACTATCTTATTAGGCTTTTATTTGAATGGTTCAAATTATTTACTTAATATCTGTACTAGTTCTACAAATTACAGAGTTCATTTAACTACACACCCTAAAGAAAATCCACAAATAGCACCTAATTTTTGTATGGTGCTTAGAAAACATCTTATAGGTTTACATATAAAAAATTTTATCACAGATAATTTAGAAAGACTTATAACTATTGAATTTGAAGGCTTTGATGATATCGACGACATCATTACTAGAAAATTGATTATTGAATTAATGGGTAAACACTGTAATATAGTCTTATTAGATGAACAAAATATAATTATTGATAGTTTAAGACATATAAACTCTGAAAATAGTTTACGTACTATTGTTCCTCATGTATCTTATACTTTTCCCCCAATTTCAAAGTCTAATTTTTTAGATTGTTCTTTTGAAGAATTTTCTAATATAATTGATGATAGTAACATTGAAAATTTAGTGCATTCTATTTCAAATTATTATAATGGAATTAGTACTAGCTTTATTGAGAATAGTATAAAAAAATTAAATATATTAAAAATTAATCAAAATTCAATTGAAAATCTATATCTCTATATGAAGAAAATTATTAATTGCATAGATTCATTGAATTTGAAATTTGAATTAATAAATAATGAAAATAAAAATAGCACTCCTTGTGATTATTTTTTAGTTCCTGAAGATAAAAATGTAGATTCTTTCTCTCTTGACTTTTTTCTTGACGATTTTTATTACCAAAAGGAATCTAATGAAGAATTTAAATTATATAGAAATAGCATATTAAAAATGATTTTAGGAACTTTAAACAAATATCAAAAAAGGTTGCTTAATATTAATGAAAAATTGAAAAATTGTGACAACATGGATATTTATAGATTATATGGAGAATTAATAACTGCCAACTTATATCGAATAAAAGATCAAAATATTGATAGTATTGAATTAGAAAATTACTATGATAATAATAAAAAGATAACTGTTCCTTTAGATTATAAATATTCTCCAAGTGTTAATGCAAAAAGGTATTTCAAAAAATATAATAAATTAAAAAATGCCTTATCTATTGTTACAACGCAAAAAGAAGAAACTGAAAAAGAACTCGATTATATGGAAAGCATCGTTTACGAATTAGAATCTGCTACAACAATAGAAGAACTTGTTGATATATATGAAGAAATTTCTGAAAATGTTATTTTTAAAGATACTACTGCAAATGCAAGTATAAATAATACATCTAAAAATAAAAATAGCAAAATAAAAAAATCTCAGCTAACAAAGAATAAAAAAGTTTCTTTTAATCCTTTAAAATATACAGTTGATGGATATACCCTTTTAGTTGGTAGAAATAATCATGAAAATGATTATTTAACTCTAAAATATGCCAAAAAAACAGATTTATGGTTTCATACTAAGGATATACATGGTAGTCATGCGATTTTATTATTAGATAATAATATCAAATCTTCAAGTAAAACTATCAATAATAACATTATTATTAAATGTGCTGAAATAGTTGCATATCACAGTAAAGCTCAAAATTCTTCTAATGTTCCTGTTGATGTTTGTGAAGTAAAATATGTAAAAAAGCCAAAAGGTAGTAAACCTGGTATGGTTATTTATACAAATTATGAAACTTTTAATGTTAATCCAAAGGTGTATAATAAATAGTTTTCATTTATATATAAATCAAACCTCTTATTTGAAGTTTTTTTATAAATAATTGACTTTCTACATAAGTTAAGAAATTCTAAAATCATTTTATGGCACCCTTCCATTAAAAATGAACTCTTTCCATAAAATGATTTAAAAATTTCTAAACTTACTTCGGTCGCACAATTATTTATAAAAAAATTCAAAGTAAGAGGTTTGAGATAATTCATAACTTTTATTTAATTTATTTCATTAATTAATTTTATATATAATAATTTACCATAGAATCAACATTGTTACTATTGCAGCAAACCATATTTCTGGTTTACTTAAATCTTTTGATATAAACTCTATATCTATATCTACATCGTCTTGTTTCTTTTCATTCACAATGCTTATTCCATAATATTTAGCATGATTTGTTTTGAAATATAATTCAAAATCTTTTGATTGATCTTTTTCTATATTTTGAATATCATAATATTTACTTCCCAAAAATACATCTCTCTCAGAAAAAATGTCAATCTTTAAAAATTTTCCATTTATATCTTCAGTTCCAGAATTACTAATAGAACCTAGTATTCTACCATTAACTGATGTTGCTTCTGCTTGTTTAATATTCACTTGTTCTAGACTGTTTTTACTTTCCATATTCTTATATGTTGAATTTAATCCAACATTAATCATAAAATCTGAAAATATAAAAAATCCAACAACTATTAAAACATATATTAAAAAAGTTTTCATTCTATCCATAATTTTATCTCCATTTTTATAATAATATGTATTTATTATAACAGAAAATTATTGATCTTTCAAGAGCTGTTTGATACACAAGATGTTTATTAAACATTTAGAGGACCTATCAACAAAAACAATTGTTATTGTATAGGTCCTCTAAAATTACCTTATGCGATTATGAAATAGAAATCAATTCCGGTATTTCTAATAATGAATTAACTTCAAATGTCGGTTTATAGCTGGTTATATTGGCCTTTCCTTCTGGATTATACCAAACGGAAGCAATGTTTGCTTTGTTGGCAAAAGCTATGTCGCTTATTAGCGAATCACCAATCATTAAATATTCCTCATTCATACCGTCTTTAATAATATTTGGTATTGTCTTAGGATTGCATTTTAAATACTTGCCTTCACAACTATGTACCTCTTCTATATATTGAAGAAGTCCATATTTTTCCAAAATATTTAACTGATTTTTTAATAGCCAGTCTGTCAAAACAATATTTTTCTTATTATTTGCTGAAAAATATTTAATCATTTTTTCAGCCTCTTGGTTAAGTATTGTCGTGTTAACATTTGTCATTGCTTTTAAAAACTCTTGTCCTGTTATTCCCATAAAGAATAACCCTGGCATCATTTTTTCAATGAATTTTGCAATTCCGCTAAAAGTTACTATCTTGTCAGTGAAATAAGGATTAAATTCTTTAAGCATATAACCATATTCAATACTGATTTGCTCTAAATAATTTTTTCCCAAATTTTCTAAAAACATGGTAACTTCTACTTCTCTTGACCTATGTCCCCATACTGTACCATCTAAATCCCAAATAATAATATTTGGCCGTAACGTTTCTCCTTTCATAACATCATTACCTCCTTAAAAATTAAGTTGTAATTAAATTTGCTTGGTTTCGTATAATTATATCATTTATGTTAATTTTTGTCTATATTTTATCATTTATTTAAAATTTCTTTTTCTAAATAAACAGAATAAATATATATCTTATTTACCTTTCTGTTTAATGCACTTTCCAACGCTTTTTTGTATAAATCGAGTTGTTTTTGATATTTTTCTAGTAGCTCTTTTTCTTTTCCTATTTCTACATAATCTGTTTTATAATCTACTAATACTAACTCATCTTTTTCATTTATGTAATATAAATCTATAATTCCTTGTACTAAAATATTTTCTTCTATGTTTTTTGATTTATTTGTATTTTTTGTGTTTTGTACGTTTTGTGTATCTTGATTGTATATTTCTTTTGCTGGTACATTAATATAGAATGGTTTTTCTTTTTCTATTTTTTTTGCTTGTTTTAGTTCTTTCCATATAAGTGATTTTGTAAATGCTAGTACTTTATATGGCGAAATTGCTTCCACTTCTTTTTTAGTTATTATTTGCTTTTCAGCTAAACTATTAAATAATTCTTTAACAGTTTCTAATGTATAATTTTTCTTCTCATCCAAATATTGAAAACATAAATGCACTAATGTTCCCTTTTGTGCTGGTGTTATTACATTTTCTTCATTTTCTCTTAAAAATTGTGGTTTTGGTAAGTTAATTTCTTTATGTTTTTTTGGTTCTAATAAATTCAAATTATCTTCTATCATTTCTAAATCTGTTCTATTTTCCATTTGTTTAATTTTAGTTACAGACGATTTTGTTGGAATAGATGTAGATAATTCATAATCATATGACCAATTAAGAATTTGTTCTAACTTTTCTAAATTATTCTCATCAATTTGATTTTTTTCTAATGTCATTTTTATATCTATTTTTTCTTTATTAAAAGATTCAAAAGATTTTATTAATTCATTTTTTTGATATACTTGTAGTTCAACTGAATCACTAATATTATTTTTCTCATATTGATAAACAAGTAATATCCAATCTAAATATTTCTTATATTTTTTTACTAAAATTGGATTAATTTTAGTTAAATCTTTATTATATCTTTTTACCTGTTGCTTAATTTTCTCTAATTGTTTTTCATAATCTTTTGATAATCCTGTTATAAACAACTTTTCTTTTGCTCTTGTTAGTGCAACATATAAAATTCTCATTTCTTCTGATAATGTTTCAACTAATATTTTATTTCTCATTGCAATTTTTGTTAATGTATCATATTTAACTTGTTTTTCATAATCAATATATTTAACACCAATTCCCATTTCTTGATGTAATAATATTTTTTGATTTAAATCCATTAAGTTAAATTGTTTCCCTGTGCTTGATAAAAATACCACTGGGAATTCTAATCCTTTACTTTTATGAATACTCATAATTCTTACAACATTGTCATTTTCACCAATTAGTTTTGCAGATCCTAAATCTCCACTACTTAGTTTTAATTTTTCTATAAAATTTATAAAATTATATAATCCTTTAAAATTACTATTTTCATATTGTTTTGCTCTTTGAAATAACATCTTTAGATTTGCTTGTCTTAAAAGACCATTTGGCATTAAACCAACATAATTATAATAACCTGTATCAATATAAATTTTCCAAATTAATTCATCTAATGCTAAATATTCTTGTTCTTTTCTCCATTTATCTAAGTTATCTAAAAAATTTTGAATTTTATTTTTTAATTGTGGAGTAACATCAATTTTTGCCTTCTGCATACAAGTATAAAAATTATCATATTTATCAGATAAACGTATTTGTACTAATTCATCATCTGTAAATTTTCCTATATTAGACCTTAATACTGTAACTAGTGGTATATCTTGCATTGGGTTATCAATAATTCTTAGCAAGCTCATAATTGTTTGTATTTCTATTGAATCTAAATATTCTTGTGAACTATCTGAAAATACTGGCATATCTAGATTTATTATTTCTTGTTCATAAATTGGTGCTATATTTGACGTTGATCTTAAAAGTATAACAATGTCTTTATATTGTACATCTCTATATCTATTATTTTTTGCATCCCATATTTGAAATTTGCTGTCGACTAGTTTCTTTATTTTATTTGCAACAAATCTAGCTTCTAATTCAATATCTTCTATTCTTTCTACTTCTTCTTTTTTCTTATAATATCCATCATCATTATTTTCATATTCTTCGTCTTCACTATCTTCTTCGTTCCAATTATTGTTATTTTCTTCTATAAAACTACTTTCCTCATCTTCTTTTAAATTAATAATATGAATTTCTGTATTTAAGTTTTGCTCTGTTAATGGATAATCTGCTCCTAAATTTAAATATTCTTCTTTGTTATATTCAATGTCTCCTAAAAGATTGCTCATAATATTTTGAAATATCATATTGGTAAATGTAAGTACATTTTGTCTACTTCTGAAATTTTTGAATAATTTAATTTTTAAGTTATCATTTTCCTTTTTACTTTCAATAGTTTTATATGTTTCATATTTCTTTAAAAATAATTCTGGCATAGCTTGTCTAAATTTATAAATACTTTGTTTTACATCTCCTACCATGAAAATATTATTTCCATTTGAAACAGATGTTAAAATATATTCTTGAACTAAGTTACTATCTTGATATTCATCAATTGCTATTTCACTATATTTTTGTCTATATTTTTTTGCAACTTCTGTCGGTTCAATTATTCCATTTTCTTCTTTCAATAATATTTTTAAAGCAAAATGTTCAATATCATTAAAATCAACTAAATTTCTTTCTCTTTTTCTTTTTGAAAATTCTTCTCCAAATTCTAATATTAAATTTTCTAACTTTTTTAAAATATAGTACATATCCTGAATGTCTTGTTTTGCTTCTTTAGAATCACATATTAAAATTTTGTCTAATACTTTATTTATTTTTTCTTTTACTTCATCTCGAATTTCTTTTGCTTGTTCTTTTATTTCTGATTCTATCTTTTTCTTTGGCCAAGGAATAAATTTGGTATTTTGCCTAATTTCATAAGCTTCATCCCAATTTTTAAGATTGCTTTTTAAATTTTGCAACATATCAATATCATTTCTAATTGTTTGTTGAAATTTATCTAATTCTGGATCATATGATAAACTTTCTTCTACATCTTGCAGTGTTGTAATGCCATCTATTAATTCATCTTCTATTTCTTGTAATAAATTTTCTCCCCATATAGTTTTACTAAAATCATAATTTAACTTATCTTCTTTATTTTCGCTATTATCCTTATCTTTTTCACTTTTAATTGTGCTTTGTGTCATCTGATTTATATTATTAGCTTTCAAATTAAACATTTCTATCTTTTCATTTAACCATTTTTTAGGGAAAGGATTACTTTGTATATATGCATAAATTTTTAACACAATCTCTTTTAAAGGTGTGTCATCTCTGTAACTTGTATATGTATTAATCAATTTAGTAAAATTCTCATCATCTTCTTCATATTTTTTTTCGAAAAGTTCATCCATTACTTCTTGCTTTAATAATTCAATTTCCGTTGTATCTCCAATTCTAAAATTTGGAGATATATCGTCTAACTCATAAAAATAGTTTCTTACAACATCTAAACAAAATGAGTCAATAGTACAAATTGATGCTCTGTTCAACAAATTAATTTGTTTTTGTAAGTTTTGATTTTCAGGATTTTCTTCTAATTTTTTATAAATAGCATCTAAAACCCTTTCTCTCATTTCAGAAGCGGCAGCATTTGTAAAAGTAACAACTAATAACTTGTCTATATCAACATTTTCATTGATAATTTTATTAATTATTCTTTCTACAAGCACAGCAGTTTTACCACTCCCCGCTGCTGCAGCAACTAAAATATTTGAATCTTTTTCATAAATTGCTTGTTTTTGTTCCTTTGTCCAATCCATTAATTTAGTTCCTCTCTTTGTATTGCCAACGATTTAGTTAACATTTTTTACTTTACAATAGTTTAATGCTATTATCAACATCTTCCTTACGATATCCATAAATCTTATGTTTTTTTAATATATTTTTTAATTTTTCACTCTTTTCATTTTTTTGTATTCTCAATATTTCATAATAATAGTCTATAAATTCTTTATCAAATCTCGAAACATTTTCATCCCATGGTTTTACACTTCCAGCATAATGTATAATCAATGGTTTTTCCTTTAAAGATTTATATTTTACATCTTTTGCAATTAAATTATATTTATTAGGTATAATTTTTATATCTCCTATAAAGACTTTATTAATAAAATCTTGGTCTGGATATAATAACACCTTTTTGTTTTCTGCTATCAATTTAAAAATCTTTTCTTTTGTATAATCTTGTTTTAATTTTTTTACATTAATAAGCAACATTCCAGAATTAATGTATTTATAATCTTTTGGAAGTCCTAATCTATCCAAATCTTTTTGGCTAATACCTTTATCTTGACAAGCAACCCATGTTTTTCCATCAAATGAAATAGAATATAATTCTTTAATATCACCTGTACATATCATATCTGCATCTAAATATAATATTTTATCTACTTCTTTTGGAAGTTTAAAGGCACAAAATAATCTACTATAAGATTCTAATCCAAAAAATTTTCCTTCATCATCTGTTATTGGCATTCCATTTAAAAATTTAGCATCAAATTTTATAGGAATAAGTTTCCCTTTATTAGTGTTTTCAACGAATTGACTAATCTTTGTAATTTCTGTTTGTGTCAATTCGTTTTCTTGGTACATTAGATAAAAATGTATTTGCTCACTACTATAATATAAAATAGAATATATTAATTCTTCTATATGATTGAAAAACTCTTTGTTTACAGATACTAAAATATTAATTACATTCATCGTAAAGTTCTCCTTTATATTTTATAATTCTAAAATATAGTTATATACTTCACCTTGTATATTTTGCAAAATGAAACCGTTTTTTTTATAAAATTTTCTACCGCTTTCAAAATTTTTCCAAGTTTCAACAAAAATCTTTTTGTATTTGTTTTGTTTTATTAATATAAGTATCTCGTTATATAATTTTTTTGCAATTCCACTTCCTCTATGTTCTTTATACACATAAACTCTTTTTAATTCTGCAATATTATCATCTATCTTTTTATAAGCTATACTTCCTATAATTTTATCTTCAAATGTAGCTACTAATATTTTTTCATATTCGTTTTCATTAAGTTCAGAAATTTCATCTCTCCATTCTTTAAATCCATGTTCTTCAACAGCTACATTTATCCATAATTCTATTAATTGACTTTTGTCTTTTTCACTATATTCTCTAATTTTGTACATTTTTCATTTATCCTTTAATTATTTTATCATTTTATATATATTTTAAAAAAATTGCTAATAGCTAAAATTCTTTTATCTTGTTTTTAAATATATTCCAAACTTCGTTTGTTCTAATATATTCATTATAATGTTTTTTTACATTTTTATCGTATTTTTCTAATTCTTCTAATAAACAAGAAAAATCACAAGTGCTAAACACTTTATTCATCTTTGGAATACTTTTTTCTAAGTTATCTTTTACTTCTTCTATTATTTTTCTATAATTTTTTCTATCTGTAATATATATTAATAATGGTTTATATTTTATCCAACCTATAGATGCTTTTAAAAATCTTTCTTCTATTGAAGTATCTTTTACAGAAATTTTTTCTAACTTCTTTGGATATTTTTCTTTTAGTATTCCTGTATATTTTAAAAATCCATCATGAAAATGGTATGTAGGAACTTTTATTACTTTTGCATTAGATAATAAAGTAGAAAAAAATGTATCTTCTCCTCTTGCATATGGTGGATTATAGAATGCTGGTATTTTATCTAAATGTTGTAAATTTATACATATTCCAGAAGCTAACAACCAATTTTTACTTCCAATATCTTTTACTTGTACTGCTTTTCCATTAATAGCAATTTCGTTATCTGCAAATGTTATACCATTATTTTTTTTATTTAATTTACCTTTTATTTTTTCCCAATAAACAGCTTCATTGCTTATTCCATTAATATAGTTTTTAAAATCTTCTTCTTGTATTTCTTCGTTATATTCAATATATGGAACAGGAGACATATTACCACATCTATATCCTTCTGTAACATCTGCTTTATCTATGTATTTCAAATGTTCTAATATATTGTTTTGCTTATACCATTTAATTGAATTGTCATCTAATTTTATATTAGCAACAGGATATTCATCATCATCCCAAAATAATAAATAATCTATTTTCCTTTTTAAAGCAAAATACATTATTGAATTTCTTGCTCTTGCATATCCATGTCCTAATATTAAATCAACATCTTTTTTGTCTATAGTATGTCTAGATATTAGTATTTTTTTCTCTTCTTCAATGTCTTCTGGAGTTATATATTTTATTTTAATGTTCTTATATACTTCGGAATTTATTCCATAAAATTTCTCTCTTTTTATTGATTGATAATCTAAATCATATAAAATAAATATTGTAAAATTAACTTGTTTATCAACATCTTTTACTTGTTCTATAATATCTTGATAATAATTATTTATGATATCACAAACATTAGGTCTTCCAGCTAAAAAACCTATTCCAAATTCAATTTTCTTTACCATATTTACTCCTTTTCTAATCGTGTACTTTTTTATTTTATTTGTCTTTTATGCTATTTGCTATATCTTTCAATTTACTTAATTTTGACAATCTACTAACTTAAAAACAATTTGCATTTTTTTCTTATTTTGTTAGTATTTTTCACATATAAATTAATTTCTTTGCCTAAAAAGAAATATATATTTTTTATTAAACTCTCAAGCTATATTATAACATATATATTGGATTTTGTAAATTAATTTACTCCTCTATCTATGAGTTTTTTATTTTGGGGATTTCCCAAGATTTCAATATTTTTAGACATCTATACATAATTTTATTAGAATT
>CANQNU010000045.1 GCA_947625295.1 uncultured Clostridia bacterium
TGAACAGATTTTAGTCCATCTTCTGTTTGGTCTAAGAATACAGTACCTTTAATTATTCTTGCATTATCTGCTACTTCTAATTGTAATGCTGGTGCTTTGTCTGTGTCGTCTTCATACGTGTCTTCGTTTCCTGGTATAGCAGTTCCTGGCTCTGAATCTCTATCAATACCTGCATATATATCGCCATTTGAGTCATATGTAGAATATGAGTTAATTTCTACTACATTGTCTAAACTTTCTCCTCCATTTATTAAATTTACTACTTTTTCTCTATCTAATTTAAATTGTAGATAAAGATCTTGTGCTTCTTGTGCTTCTAATCTCGATTCAGTATTAACTATAACTTTTCTATAATCTGCGTTATAGTCTGATTCAGTACATTGTAATTGATTGTTTGAATTTATATTTCCTTTTTCGTCTAATTGAGTTCCTGCACCTACTAGTGTATAGTTAGCATCATAGTAATCTACAATATTATTGACTTTCGTTATTAGTCCAGTAGCTTCATTTTTGATTTGGATTTTGTATGTTATATATACTTGTAGTTCTCTACTATCATTTGGTTTTTTCCATGTGTAGTCAGATTTGTATATAGCTCTTGTGTATTTCATTTTTCCATATTCATTTCCAAATTTAACTCCAACATTAAATCCATCGCCATATTTACTTTGGTTTTTAAATCTTTGTGCATATTCATATGTGTGTTCATATCCATTGATTGCAATTCTTACATTTTGTATATCTTTTATTAGTGCTAAATCTGGTTGTTCTCTTAGATATATTCCTAAATTCATATTTCTAACTTCTGGATATTTTTTTCCTGCTGGTACTTTTAAATAATCTTTTAAATCAATAACTTCTTCTGTTTCTGCATATATTCTTATTCCATTGTCTTCACTATCGGTTGCATTAACTATTTTTCCTTGTGTGTCGTCTGTATATCCTAATCCTGTTGGTCCACTATCTTCATATGCTCCTTCTCCAACTAATTCTGAACTATGGTTGCCATGTTGATAACTTAGGTTATAGGTTTTATTGCCATCTAAATCTTTTGCAGTTCCGTTTTCTATTGTTGAATATTTTTCTCCTAGTACATCTCTATTTACATCTATTGCTTTTGAACTTACTTCTTCTGCTCCTTGCAATGGCTGTACATTTTCATATTTTAGTCCATTATATTTAAATTTTACACTATAATTACTTAGGTTATCTTTTAATACTTTTTTAAATTCATAAGATCCTTTAGAATCTGTATATGTCTTAAGTTCTTGTCCATTTCCATTTACTACTGTTTTATCTGTTCCTTTATATACTACTCTTACTTCTATTCCTGATATTAATCTTTCATTATTATCATACAAATCATTACGCTTTGAAACTTTACCTGTTATATCATCTTCCCATACTTTTCCTGAGATTTTTGTATATATACTTTGGTTATCTACTGTTACCGATACTTTAGCAAGATTGCTTAGTGGGTCACTTAAATCTAGTTCATGTACACCCAAATCTAGCATGAAAAAGTCTTCATCTTCTTTGTCTTGTAATCCTACTTCTTGTGCATAGTATTTTCGATAACATGGTAGATTTATTAAGTTTATATATCCGTCAGAATTTCCATCTTGACCTGTTACAAATAGTTTTGCTGAATTTGCATCAGTAGTATATCCTACAGCTGATGGGCCTGCACTTGATGGTGAATAAGAACTAATATATTGTCTTGCTCCACCTTCATCGTACCATATCTTAAATACTGCTCCATTTACCATTCCGCCTTCATAACTATCTATTTTTTCTATTTGTATATCTCCCAATAATATATTTTTAAATTCGAAAGATTTTGTTACATTTCCATCTTCTAATGTGAACTCTTCTGTTTGCATAGTATATCCAGATGCAATTTGATCATTTATGTCATAAGGTTCAGGACATTCTACTTCTTTAATCATGTATTTATATGGATAATATTTGCTGTCAGAATGTGTTACTGTATAAGTGTAGGATTCTTGCTCATACCCTACTAATTTATCTTTTTTTGTTTCTTCGTCCTTCTCATATATAGGTTTAGTATAATCATCTCGCCAACCTATTTCTTGTGTGTCCCAATATACTACGCTATTATAATTCACATCCATAGTCCAACTTGCTTTTCCATCAGAACCAGTAACACCGGTAAAAGTTGTTGGCGTAGATTCATACTCATTATTTACCCAGTATGTACTTTTAGAACCATCTGCATATGTTGTTACTCCAATTTTTGGTGTATATCGATATAATTCAAATGTTACTCCTTGAATAGGTTCCCCTGTGTCTACATCAGTTTTATATACCTCTATGTTACTTGGACCAGGAGGAGTATCAGTTGGCTCATTTTCAAATGTTACTTCTACTGTTGCTTTTTTGTCAACTACTTGTACTGTTTGTGAAGAAGGAGTAGCCATTTTATATCCTGATGGTGCTTGCATTTCAGTAACAGTATATTCTCCTTTTTCCTCTAATTTTAGCTCTATAACACCTTTTTGGTTTGTTTTTAAGTTATTTTTAGAATATCCATTTGGTCCTTCTACTTTAAATATTGCTCCACTTAAAGCGTCTTTAGTTTCAGCATCTTTTTTTATAATTTTCAATTTATATGATTCTTCGTCTATATCAGGAATAGGCAAACTTATATTATCTGAATAAGGGTCTGAACCATCTATTTCTGTTTCTCTATCATAAACTCTTTCTAAAGGTTGACATTGCGATGTAGAACAGTCATGACCGTTATGATCACCAGGTGATACATAAATACATCTCCAATGTTCCGTAACTCGTACTTTAACGCTATAATAAGTTGTCATTGCTAAACCATTAATTTCCAACTTAACATTTTTAATATTTTTGATATCTTTTTTAGACTCCTTGATTTTAATCCAAAATTGATTTCCATTCTTTATGGCATTATCTTTTTCACCGCCTCCGTTGTCAAATAAATGAACTGTTTCACTTTTCTTCATTTTTCCACTTGTTGTTTTATAAGTTACTGTTATTTTTAAGTTTGAAAAGTCTTCAATTTCCTTAATTTTATATGGTCCTATAAGTGTATAATTTCCCTCATCTTTAACTTTAAGTCCACTTGCATCTGTTTTATCTTTTAATTCAGGTTTTTTAGTCTTTTCACTTTTTTTATTCTTTGTTATTACATTTGTTACTTCCCAACTATATCGTTTATATCTGTGTATACCTACACCACACATTGATCTGCCTTTATTTGTACAATGTAATACATTCTTGTTTAGATATGCAGATAAAGGAGATTCATTTGTCGCAAAATTTGAAGAACCACTATTAACAGTTTGTACACTTGTACCAAAGCTATCATTTTTTACAACCTTATTTAATAATTTTGGATCATTATTTATTAAACTTTTTATTTTATCTTTAGTCATACTTGCAGCAATTGAATCAATACTAGATACATTTATTATTGCCAAAGATAATATTATTGCCATTAATGGTATTATGTGTTTTAAATTTATTTTTTTCTTTTTAATTAAAATACTACCTAAAATTAATACAAATATGAAAAATATAATCATTAATGTATATTTAACAATACCTGTACTTACTGATACAATAAGTTGGGCTTCTGAATAGTCATCTTCTTCTTTATTTTTATTATTTTCTTGAGAATCTATATCTTTTGTATCGTTAGTTGATGTAGCTTTTTTTATTTCAGCACCATTTGTAATTGTACCTGTCCCATCTTCTGTCATATTTTTAGTTAAAATTAAACTAATCTCTTTACTTTCTCCTGCTAATAACTTTGTATGAGCTAAACCATTATTAATTAATATATTATTGCCACTTTTAGCCCAATTTGAGTTTTGTGAACTATCAAATGTTAGCCCGTCTGGTAAATAATCTACTATTTCACTAACATAAGCTTCTACTTCTCCTTCGTTTTTTACGACTATTTTATATTCTATTGTCAAAGTACTACTATTTAAATATTTAGAATGTATTTCTACTTTTTGTAATTTTCCATTCTTGCAATTGTATTCCTTTGTACCGGATTTATTACTTACTGTTACTTTTGTTAAATATTTTTCCAATGAAAGATCAAATACACTGTTTTTTATTAAACCAATATCTATATTTTCTTTATTATTATTAAGATTAATTATATCTGTTAGTCCTACTATTTTTGTTTTTCCATCTATTCTAGCTTCCTTTTCTACAACATCATTGTTAATTGTTTCATCAATATTATTTTTCTTGTAACTAGTTATTGTATAAGTATTTGTATCATATTCAAATAGTACTAAATAATTACCTTTTTCCAGTTCTGTAAATTCATATAATCCATTATCATTTGTTGCAGTTTGTTTTACTAATGAATTTGTATTTGCATTATATAGTTGTACTTTAATATTTGATAATAACTGTTCTTCTTCTCTTTCTCCATTTTTATTGCTATCTAACCATGCTAATCCACTTATTTTATATTTTTCTTGTTTATTTTGTTCTTCATTAATATTATTATCATCATTATTTCCACTATCGCCATTATTTTCGTTATTATCGTTATCTTCTTCATCTTCTTCGTCTTCTAGCACTATTATGGATTTTATTGTATTAGATTCTGTTGTCTGTATATAATCTCCTGTTACTGTTACCATATTTTCTATTTCTGTTCTTTCGATAACAAAATCTGCTGTTGCATAGATTTTTAAAATCATTTGCTCATTATTTGGTATAGTACAAATTATATTACAATTAGCTTGTCGACTTCCATCTTCCTCAAGTAAAATATCTGATATATCCTCAGTTTCTATTGTTTTTATATATTCTCCTGTTGTTTCATCTACTTTAAAATTTCCTGTTTCATCATCAATAGCAAAACTTTCATATTCTATTCTATCTGGTATTAATTCTTCTGGAAGATAATCTTGTATATTGATACTTGTTCCTATTGAATAAGTTGTTCCCACATTTTTTATAAGAACATCATATTCAATTTCATCTCCTTGTTTTAACTCTTTTCCTTCTTGTTTAGATGTTTGTATTACTTGAACTCCTTCTGTTAATAATTGCATTCTGTTATCATTTGAATAATATATTTCATCACTATTATTATAAGAAACTTTTGTTGACATATTTACATTATAACTATATTTTCCACTTTCAAATTTTTCTTGAGCAACATAAATTATAATTTTTGCTTTGCTGTTAGCACTTATTTTTGGTATTTTCATATTTAATGTTTTATCTTCTAAGTTTTGTTCAATAGTTATAGGTTCTGCCTGTGATTCATTTTCTCCATTTTTAACTATTTCGAATGCTTCTATATTAGTTATATTAAGCTCATATGGAATTTCACAAGTTGCTTTTACATTTTCTATATTATTTGAAGTATTATTATATATCCATAAGCCATAAATATATTCTGTTGCATTATTTCTTCCAGATTGTAATCTTACTGTTATATCTCCATTTTTTATACTGTTTTTTAAAACTGTACTTTTTATTTCTTTATTATCTTTATATATCTTAAAAGATTGCTCTATTCCTTTTGTTTCTTCACCTTCTGCTAGTTTATTTACTTGCACTTCATAAAATTTTATAATTGATTTTTGTGGTTCTATGCTTTCTATATTTTCTGAGTATGTTTTTACTTTTTCATCTTTAACATATACATATATATTTTCACCACTATCATCTAAATTGTATTCTATTTCTGCATATGTTGTTCCATCAGGTATACTTCCTTCAAACTTAATATTCTTAATATCAGTATCTGTGGTATTTGTAATTTTTACTATATACTGAATAATTTCATCTTCATGTACAGAATCGCCTTCTGATAAAACTTTATCTCCAACTTTAGCAACAGTCTCTACTTTAAGTCCAGTTTCTTCCACTGTAGACCCTGCTTCTGATATTGTATCTCCTGTTTCTGCTATTGTTGCAATGCCAGCATTATTATTCATATCTTCATTTTGTGAATATGGAACTACTTGCATTATCGGATCAATTTCTGATGTTTCTACTTGTGGTTTTGAAATAATAGATTCCATACTTACTTCTATTTGTTTGCTATCTTTTCCTTCATTGCTATAATCAATACTTGTTGCTGTTTCGTTTGTATATATAACACTTATGTTGCCTTTAGTGCTTTCAAACTCTTTATTTAATATTACCGTTGCTGGAATTATAACATTTGCACCCTCTATCATAGAATCTTGATTATAACTATTCTGAGCTCCATTTAATTCAACTTTTATTGCTTTTGCTCCATTGTTATCCACAACTTCTGCACTTTTTATTGATAAGTTGTTGTCATATAATAATGAAACATCTCCTAAAATAACTTCTTCTACTTCATTTGGGAAAGTTAATAATATTGTTGGATTTTTAAACAAATTATATTTCATACTATTTGTTTTTAAAGTAGCTGTTATATTTACTTCATTTTGTATTTTATTTGTTAGTTCTGTTTTGTCTATTTTAACATCAATATTTGTTTCAGCATTTTTTATTTCTGCAATATTACTGATGTAAACTTTATCTATTTCTTGTGTTTCTTGTTCTTTTACTCCTGATGTTGCTTCTGCTTCTTGCTCTGCTTCGTTATCTTTATTAATTGTGTTTCTTAAAACTATATTTTGATTTGTTTGTATTTTTTTGTAACTGTCATTTAACATTGTTTCTTTTATAGCTTTTTTATTTTGTAAATGAATACTTCCTACTTTTAAAGGTTTTATAATTTTTATTTTTAGTTTTGTAATTCCTTCTCCATAATCAACTTCAATGATTCCACTTTCTGAAGCTGGTGAATCTTTATCAATTTCTGCTACTATTTCGTCATTTTCATTTAGTATTTCTATTTTTCCGTCTTCTCCTAAAAAGTCTAATATTTCTAATTTACTAAATATTGTATTCTTATATATAATTTCATCTGTATTTATTATATTTTCGCTACTATCTATAAAATTGTCTTCTGTAGCTATTATTGTTTCATCTGCAGCTTTTTCATAACTAATATCTATTTCTGTGTTTTCAAAATATGTTGTTTGTTCATTTGTTCCATTTTGTGCATTTGAATAAATATATCCATTATAAATGTCACTTGTCTGTATTCTAGTTGATACTAATCCTCCAATGTTTTCTGTAACATTTTGTTGTAAATTACATTGTGTTTCTACTTCTATATTATTGTCATCATATAATGTTTCTTTTACATTAGCGTTTATTTCTATATTTCTCTCTATATTTTCATTATTATAACTATTTTTATCATAATAATAAATGATTTTATATTCATCACAAGCATTTTCATCGTTATTATTATAAATGTTTCCGTTTTCATCTGCTTCATTTGTTGTATATATAGTTAATTCTCCATTTTCTTGGTTGTATTGGTAATTTGGTTCGATTTCACTTTCTTTTCCATTTGTTGCTTTTGTGCTTTTACCAAGTACTATTACTTTTTGAGGATAATTTTCTTCGATTTTTGGAGATGACAAAGTAACCTCTGTTGATTTTAGAGGTTTATATTCTTCAGCTTTTGGGAAGTCTATACCTGTTTTTAAATTAACTTGTACTAGTACTCCTTTTTCTTCTTCATCATTTAAGCTGTAATTACAATACTTTTCTAGTTCCAAACTTGCTGTTGCATTTGGCTCTTGAGTAATTTCATTATTTTCTTGATTTTCAATTGTGTCTAATGCAGTTGAAATAATTAGCATTAAATTACTATTTATAAGTAACATTGTAAGTACAATAATTCCAATTATTTTGCTTGTTAATCTTCTCATAATTCATCTTCTCCTTTAATTCTCTTCTTGCATTAAAATATTATTCTTCTTTTTTATGGTACTTCGTGATAAGATTTTTTTCAAGATGGTTAACAAGCGTTATTTTAAAATTGCTCTTTCTTCCTTTAGGGAAGCTACTTTCTGGCGTTTTTTTAAGTGTTTTTTACATTTTTATAACATTTATGACATATTTTGGAGTTAATTACGCGAAACTGTTTCCTTACGTAACTTTTTATCGTTTTACTCTTATACTCATCATTAATTAATTGTTATTAAATCTTTTATTTTGTTAAATTTACTTTCTCCTATTCCATTAACTTCCTTCAAATCTTCTATTAACTTAAATTTTCCGTTTTCATTCCTATAATTAATAATCTTTGTTGCAATTGATGGACCTATACCAGGTAAAGTTTCCAATTCAGTTTGATTTGCTGTGTTAATATTAATTTTATTAGCTTTTGCATTATTTTTTAATGTACTTGAATTATTTTCAGTTTGTATACTATTACTCTCATTTGAATACTTATTTTGTAAATTTTGATATGTTTGTTGCCCTACTTCTTCTTGGATTTTTTCTTTCTCATTTACATTAGGTATATAAATTTTCATTCCATCTTCTAGTATATAAGCTAAATTAACAAATTCAATATATGCATCTGCTCTTAGTCCTCCTGCTTTTTCTATTGCATCATTGATACGGCTATTTTCTTTTAGCTCTACTACCCCTTCTTGATTCACTGCTCCTGATACATGTACTTTTATAATTTTCTTATCTTCTGTTTCATTTTTTATTTCATCTTGTTTACCTTCTTTCTGTGTTATATCTAGTTCATCTTGTTGCACTATATCAAGGCTATTTTTCTCTTGATAATACATTAATAAATAAATTATTATTACACTAATAATTGCTATTATTGCTAATGCTATCTTTTGTTTTCTTTTTAAATTATTCATGTTTATTCATATTCCTTTCTTTCTAAAATTTTCTTTAAAAATATTTAATTTTTTATTGACTTTTTATAGCTGATCTTTAAAATTGAATTTTTAAGATATTGATAATTTTGTTATTGAAAATTTTCATAAAATAAGATATATTATTAATAAATTGTTATTGGGAGCAAAATATATGAAAATAAGATTTAAAAAAATAATACTTATATTTATATTATTAGTTCTAATCATCTTTAATTTTAATTTTGTATATTCAGAAAATATAGAACCTACTATAACTGCAAGTTCAGCTATTTTAATAGATAATCGAACTAATAAAATATTATTTAGTAAAAATGAAAATGAAAAAATGTATCCAGCAAGCACCACAAAAATATTAACTGCAATTTTAACTTTAGAGCACTGTAACTTAGATGATGTTGTAACTGCTAGCTATGATGCTGTAATGTCTATTCCAGATGGATACTCTACAGCTAATATTGAAATAGGAGAAAATTTAACAGTTGAACAACTCCTACAAATGTTATTAGTTCATTCTGCTAATGATGCAGCAAATGTTTTGGCAGAATATGTAGGTGGATCTATTGATAGTTTTATATCTATGATGAATACAAAACTAAATGAATTACAACTAGAAAACTCTCATTTTACTAATGCTTATGGAAAACATGATGAAAATCACTACACAACTGCTTATGATTTAGCTAGATTATTACAATATTGTTTAAAAAATGAAACATTTAGAAAACTTGTTGGAAGTGCCTCTTGCGCTATACCAGCGACAAATAAATCTTCAAATAGGTTATATACCTCTACAAATGAACTTTTGATACCAAATAGTAAAAACTATTATCAATATTTAACTGCTGGGAAAACAGGTTATACTTCTCAGGCTAAAGAATGTTTGGTTTCTTCAGCTTATAAGGATAATCTAGAACTTATTTGCGTTATACTTGGTAGTTCCAATAGATTTGGTGAAACAAAACAATTACATGAATATGGATTTTCTAATTATATGATTAAAAATATTGCAAATCAAAACGATATTGCTACACAAATTGAAATTGGTAATGGAACAAAAAATACTAGAAATTTAGATTTATTAATGAAAGAATCTATTCCTGCTTTGATTAAAAATGAAGAACAAAATTCTACTTTTAGTCCAGAAATTATTTTAAATGACAATATTTCTGCTCCTATTGTAGAAAATCAAGTATTAGGAAAAGTAAAATATGAAATTAATGGTATAGAATATTCAACAGATTTATTAGCCTCTCATAATGTTGAAGAATCTAAGTTATTACAATATATTTTATATTGTGGTACAGTTATTATTATATTATTTGTATTTTATGAAATCTTCTTTTCTCACAAAAAGAAGAGAAAATATAGAAGGAAGAAAATATAAAAAGAAATTTTATTTTCAATAAAGATAAGAATGTAGTTTGTATTCATTCTTATCTTTATTTATTTGTTATTATATTTATTATTGATAATCTTTTCCTATAATAATGGTTATATCTACTTTACTAGAACTTGATTCGTTTGTTGAGATACTTCCAGTTCCTAATACTTCTTTAATATTTTTTAGTATTGAGTCTTTTATATTACTTTTATTGGTAATTGTAGTTTTAGTAGTTGTAGTTGCACTACCTGTTCTTGTTACATTATATCCTGCTCCTTCTAATTCATCTACGGCTTTTTGTAACATTTTGCTTTCTGCACTTCCATTTAATACTTCTATTTTTATTTCACTTTTATTAGTTGTTGATATTGCTGTTGTTGAATTATCTACTGTGTTTTCATCAAGATTTTCAGTTTCTTCTTCTGTTGTTTCTTCAATGTCTCTGTCATAGAATAGTTCTTGAATTAATTCTTCTGTTTCTTCTTTGTCTACTACAAATATACTAACATTGTTTGTTAATTTCCAGTCTGGAGTTGTTCCTGGTAATGTTTCTGTTAATAGATTATCAGTATTGAATTCAACTGCATATGGAACATAGTCTTTTATTGCATTAAAGTCTGCATTTGTTATAACATTTTCTTTTGCTAAATCTAAAATTTGTCCTATTTTAAATATATTTTCTGATTTTAGTGTTTGCTTTAATACTTGCATAATGAATTCTCTTTGCGTCCTCATTCTGCCTAAGTCGTTGTCTCCATATTCTGCTGGATATGTTGTTCCATTGTTATTATGCCTGAATCTTACTAATTGCTCTGCTTTATTTCCGTCTAATTTTTGCTCCCCTGCTTTTAAATGGATGTGCAAGTCTTGTGTTGGGTCGTCATAGTCCATATCTATTGGCACATTATATGTGATTCCTCCAATTACATCTACTAGCTTAATTAATGCTTCTGTTTTTATAACAACGTAGTATTGTATGTCTAACCCTGTTATTTTATTAACTGCGTCTAATGTTGTTTGTGGGTCATTTTTTCTGCTATATAGTGCGTTTATCTTTTCATATGCTGTTGCTTTTTTCGTGTTTGTTCCTGTATATGTGTCTCTTGGTATTGATAATAGTGTAGCTTTTTGTGTATTTGGATTGTATGAAGCTACTATGATAGTGTCTGTTAGCTCTACATTTTCTTGATCTGTGCTTATTCCTAGTATTAGTATTTTAAATTCTCCTAAATTCTTTCTCGTGTTTTCATCATGTCCTACAACTGTTGCAAGCATTCCACTTAGTCCCCAGCCATTTTTGTATACTCTATATGCAAAACTACATCCTGCTATTATTATAATTAGTAATAGCACTAATAAAATCTTTTTCCATATCTTTTTCTTCTTTTTTTGTTCTTTTCTTTTTGATTGGTTTCTCTGCTTTATTCTTTTGTTATCTATATTTTTTTCCAAATTTACTCACTCCTAAAATTTCATGTTTTTAGTATAACAAATATGTCAAAAAAACGCAATAAAATTCATTTAATTTACAAAAAATTCATACAAAAAAATAAGGATAAAGATTATTTTATTTTAAAATATCTTTTTCCTCATTTTTTGTAAAAAGTTGATTATTTAAAATTTAGCTTTCTATATTTTATTGCAGAATAAACTCCAAATATTATTAGTGCTATTATTAGTATTATTCCTACTGCTTCTCCTGTTTTTGGTAATACACTGCTTGATGTTGAATAATCTTTTCCGTTTGTTCCTGATATAGATGCTTGACTTTTGTTATTATCGCTATTTGAACTACTTCCGGAATTTCCTCCCTGAGTTGTTCCACTTCCTGAACTTCCTCCTTGAGTTGTTCCACTTCCTGAACTTCCTCCTTGGGTTGTTCCGCTTCCTGAATTTCCTCCCTGTGTTGTTCCGCTTCCTGAACTTCCAC
>CANQNU010000046.1 GCA_947625295.1 uncultured Clostridia bacterium
ATATAAAAAGAAAAATGATTTTAAAATAAATATAATATTTAATGAAAATGGAGAAAATTTAGAAAATATTATAGAAAGAGCATTTAGCAATTATATATTAAGAAATAATAGTACAAATTAGTAAAATCAATAGCAAAACAAGAGATAATATGATATAATATTTAGCAAGAGTATCAATATTATCTCATTATTTTTAGCAGGAAGGAGGAAAAATGAGCTTAAATATAATGAATAATATTGATTATAAAGTAGGCATATATATAAGACTTTCAAGAGAAGATGAAGAAAAAGAAAAATATCAAGAAAGCGAAAGTATTGGAAACCAAAGAACTTTGTTAATGCAATACATCAAAGAGAACAAACTAAATTTTATTTCCGAATATGTTGATGATGGTGTAAGTGGTACAAGTTTTGATAGACCAGGATTTAATAGAATGATATCAGACATTGAAAGCGGAAAAATAAATATGGTAGTTACTAAAGATTTATCAAGACTTGGAAGAAATTATGTGCAATCTGGTCTTTATATCGAAGATTACTTTCCAGAGCATAATGTTAGATTTATAGCTATCTTGGACAATATAGATACTGCTTATGATACATCAAATAATGATATTGCACCATTTAAGTCTATATTAAATGAAATGTATGCCAAAGATACATCAAAGAAAATAAATAGTGTTTTGCAATCAAAGAGAAATCTTGGAGAATATTTAGGAACAGCGCCTTATGGCTATAAAAAAGATCCAGAAAATAAATACCATTTAATAATAGATGAAGAAGCAGCAAATGTTGTAAGATTGATATATGAAAAATATCTAGCAGGTTTTGGTACAATGCAAATTGCAGATTATTTAAGTAAAAGGAAAATTCCAATTCCATCAGATTATAACAAGAGAAAAAGAGGAACAAAATCTCTAACTTATGGACTATGGCAACAATCTACAATAAGGTTTATTCTTTCAAATGAAATTTATACAGGAACAGTTATACAGGGAAAAAGAAAAAAAGTAAGTTTTAAATCTAAGAAGTTTATAGATTTACCAGAAGAAGACTGGATAAAAGTAGAGAATATGCATGAAGCTATTATAAGTAAAGAAGATTTTCAAAGAGCAAAAAAAGTAATTGGGGCAACTAAAGGTTCAAGAGTAGTTCAAAATGATTATCTATTTAAAGGATTACTTAGATGTTATGATTGTAAAGGATATATTGGAATTAGAAGTCCAGATAAAAACGGAAATATCTATGGTAGATGTCAAAGATATGGAAGGTTTGGAAAATTTGATGTATGTTCACCACACAATTTTAATTATCAAGTTTTTGAAGTACAAATGTTAGAAGTTTTGAGAGAAGTTTGCAAAGAATATACTAACACGAAAAAACTAGAAGAAATTGCAAAACAAACAAAATCGAAACAAAAACAAAAAATTGATGTTAAAGCTAAAATACAATCTTTTAAACAGCAAATAGATGACGAAACTAGAAAATTAGAAGTTATGTATGACGACAGATTAGCTGGGATTATTACACTTGATGAATACATGAAAAACGCAAATAGAATAAAGGAATTAGTAAAAGGATATGAACAGAACATTAAAGAGCTTGAACAACAATTATCTGGAGAAAATGAAGAAACAAAAAATGAAGGTAGATTAGATAATTTGATAGAAGAATTTTTAAGTATGCAAAAACCAACAAAAGAAATGATCAGAGAATTTATAGAAAAAATAGAAATTCATAGTGATAAACAAGTTGATATTTATTTCAACTTTAAGTCATTACAAAAAGTTAATAATAATTTAAATAAATTTATATGTGCTAAAAAAGAATATGAGAGAAAAGCAGTTTAGCAAAATTTGTAAGCTAAACAGGTGTAATATAAAAAATGACCACAACAACAATACACACATGCTGCCATTTGGGTCATTTTTGCTGAAGCTTTATTAGGATTTGGAGATAAAGCATTAGAATTATATAGAATGATAAATCCAATAGAACACAGCAGAACAAAAGAAGCAAGCAAAAAATACAAAGTAGAACCATATGTAATTCCAGCAGATATTTATGGAGTAGGAAACTTAATAGGAAGAGGCGGATGGACATGGTACACAGGATCTGCTAGCTGGTACTATAAGATAGGAATTGAATATATATTAGGATTAAAAGTAGAAAATGAATATATTAAAATAGAACCATGCATACCAAAAGACTGGAAAGAATACCAAATACAATACAGATGGAAACAAAGCATATACAATATAAATATAAAAAATCCAGAAGGAAAGAACACAGGAATAACATCAGTAAAATTAAATGGAACAGAAACAGAAAATAAAATAAAACTACAAGAAAGTGGAATATATAATATTGAAGTTATATTATAGTGTCAAAAGTGACGGGGCTTTTTAACATAACTATAGTGTATAATCAAAATTCAATTCCAAGTCATAAATTTATTTAATTATGAATGCTAGTGGAATTATATTACAAATTATTTAATTAACAAATGGGAGAATCTCAAACTTGCTTTGAGAGGGGCCTATTTGTTAATTTTATAATTTGTTTATAATGTAGCGTAGCCGAAGAATTAAATAAATTTATGACTTGGAATTGAATAAAAGATTTATATATAATAGTGTTAAAAAGCCTCGTCACTTTTAATATAGCCATATTCAACCATTTTATTTAATACATGCTGTTGTCTTTTTTTAGCCAAATCAGGGTTTACAGTAGGAGCATATACAGAAGGAGCATTCGGAACACCAGCCAGCATAGAGGCTTCATCCAAGTTTAAATCTTTTGGTTCTTTTTGGTAATATCCCATACTTGCATCATAAATACCATAATAGCCATCGCCAAAATATGCAGTATTAACATATAATGCAAGTATTTCATTTTTATTATAATTTTTTTCTAAATCATATGCTGCAAATACTTCGCCAAGTTTTCTAATAATAGTTCTATCTTGATTAAAAATTACATTTTTTGCAACTTGTTGTGTAATTGTACTTCCACCTTCATCAAATTCTTTATTTCGTAAATTTGTATATATTGCTCTTGCAATTGCGATAAAGTCTATTGGCCCATGGTCATAATATCTATGGTCTTCAACGGCAACAACAGCGTTTAAGTAGTTTTCTGGTAATTGGTCAAAAGCCATATAATGTTCTTTAGTTGTTATTTCTTCTACTCTTGATATTAATGGTTTTTCTTTTAGAGCTTTTGAATAATAACTGAATCCAATTAAAAACAAAAAGCAAGATGTAACTAATATAAGAATTGATAGTATAATTAATAATTTTTTAAATAATTTCATAAAAAACCTCTTTTCTTTTTTATTATATAATAAAAAAATATATAAAAAAAGAGAATTAACAAAAATTAAGTATATTTTTTAAGTAAAAAATTTGATAAAAAACAAATTTTTAAATAGTTAATTTTTAAGGGTCACAATTAATTTTTGAGGTATTATAATAAAATACTTGACAAAATATGAAATAATTTGATTTAATTAGACATAGCAAAAAATCATACTATAAATTTAAGAATATATAAGGAGGAAAAATGAGAAATTTAATTGATATTAAAGACTTATCTGTGGAAGAAATTAATAATTTAATTGAAGTAGCTAAAGATATCATAGCAAATAGAGAAAAGTATTCTCATAAATGTGATGGTAAAAAATTAGCTACTTTATTTTTTGAACCAAGTACAAGAACAAGACTTAGTTTTGAAGCTGCTATGATGGAATTAGGTGGAAAAGTTTTGGGATTTTCAGAAGCCTCATCAAGTTCTGTATCAAAAGGTGAAAGTGTGGCAGATACAATAAGAGTAGTAGGATGTTATAGTGATATTATTGTAATGAGACATCCAAAAGAAGGAGCACCTTTTGTAGCGGCGCAAAAATCTACAGTTCCAATTATAAATGCAGGAGATGGAGGCCATAATCACCCAACTCAAACATTAACAGATTTACTAACAATTCAATGTGAAAAAAATAGATTAGATAACTTAACAATCGGGCTTTGTGGGGATTTGAAATTTGGTAGAACAGTACATTCATTAATTACAGCTATGTCAAGATATAAAAATATTAAATTTGTTTTAATTTCTCCAAAAGAATTAACAATTCCAGAATATATCAAAAAAGAAGTTTTAGATAAAAACAATATACAATATTGTGAAACAAATGATATAGAAGAATATATGGGAGAACTAGATATTTTATATATGACAAGAGTTCAAAAAGAAAGATTTTTTAATGAAGCTGATTACATTAGACTAAAAGATTACTATATTTTAAACAAAGAAAAATTAGAAAAGGCGAAACAAGATTTATGTATCATGCATCCATTACCAAGAGTAAATGAGATATCAACAGATGTAGATGATGATAAAAGAGCATGTTATTTTAAACAAGCAGAGTATGGTAAATTTATCAGAATGGCATTGATTCTAAAATTATTAGAAATAAATTAATAAGATAATAAAAAAGCCACTCAAGTATTTTACAATAATACCTAAATAAAACATAATAAGATAACTCAAAAATAAATTTTATTTAATGTAAAATTTCTACTTGTGGCAATAGGTTTATAGGTAAATCCTTATAAAAACCTAAATATATATACAAGGAATTAGATGAAATGAATATAGATAGTATAAAAAACGGATTTGTAATTGACCATATACAAGCAGGAAAAGCAATGGAAATTTATGATAAATTAAATTTGAATAAATTAGAATGCCAAGTGGCTATAATAACAAATGCTAAAAGTAAAAAAACAGGTAAAAAAGATATTATAAAAATCGATAAAAATATAGATATTGATATAGACACATTAGGATTCATCGATCCAGGAATTACAATTAATATAGTAAAAGATGATAAAATCGTGGATAAATTTCATCCTGAGCCACCAAAAGAATTAAAAAATATTGTTAAATGTCAAAATCCAAGATGTATTACATCAATAGAAAAAGATTTAGACCATATTTTTATATTAACAGATAAAGAAAATCAAGTTTACCGTTGCAAATATTGTGAAATGAGTTTGAAAAAATAATATATAAAATATTTCATATACTTATGTATATATGAAAAAATATTTGAATAAAAGAAGAATTCCTTAATATTATTTATTAGGGAATTTTTTAAAATTTTATTTATAATACAAATAGAATTTGCTAACAGTACACAAAAATCAAAAAAACTCTATACAAAAAAATAATTTAGTTATATAATATAAAAAAATTAAAAGTAATAATTTATTTTTAATTTATTATTAATAATCGAAGGGATTGATAAAATGAAATTAAGAGAGATTTTAGTAGGATTACAAGGATTAAAAGCAAAAGGAGATTTAGATTTAGAAATTAAAGGAATTGAAAAAAATTCTAAAGAAGTAAAAGAAGGATACTTATTTGTTGCAATAAAAGGATTTTCAGTAGACGGACATGAATTTATAGAAAGCGCAATTGAAAATGGAGCAACAGCTATATTGATAGAAGAAGGATGTAATTTAAAAGCATATAAAATACCAGAAGACATAACAATTGTTATGGCAAAAGATACAAGAGAAGCATTAGCTATTTGTTCTTCTAATTTTTATAATAATCCATCAAGTAAATTTAAATTAATAGGTGTAACAGGAACAAAGGGAAAAACAACAACAACTTTTATGATTAAAGAAATTTTAGAAGAAGCCGGAAAAAAAGTTGGTTTAATAGGAACAATTGCAACATATATCAATGGTAAAAAATTAAAAGATAGTGATAGAACAACTCCAGAAAGTTTAGAATTACAGCAAATTTTTGCACAAATGGTAAAAGAAGGTGTAGAAGTAGTTGTAATGGAAGTTTCTTCACAAAGTTTAAAATTACATAGAGTAGATGGATGTAATTTTGATATTGTATTGTTTACAAACTTTTCAGAAGACCATATTAGTCCAAATGAACACCCAAATATGCAAGATTATTTTAATTCAAAACTAAAATTATTCCAAATGTGTAGAAATGGAATTGTAAATGTAGACGATTTACATGGAGCAAAAGTTCCAGGATTGTTTCCAGAAAATAATATTACAACATATGGAATTGATAATTTTGCAAATGTACTTGCAAAAGATATTACAATTACAAATTCATATGTTGATTTCAAAGTTAAGATAACAGATAGAAACGAAAGAGTAAAGACAGGAATACCAGGAAGATTTAGTGTATATAATTCATTAGCGGCAATTTGTGTTGCACAAAAATTTGGTATTTCACCTGAAATAATAAAGAAAGCTCTAGAAGAAGTTAGAGTCCCTGGAAGATCTGAACTAGTTGATAATAAACTAGAAATACCAATTATGATAGATTATGCACATTCACCAGAAAGTTTACAAAGTATTCTACAAGCAGTAAAAAGTTATACAAGAGGAAAAGTAATATCTGTATTTGGATGTGGAGGAGATAGAGATACAAGTAAAAGACCAATTATGGGAGAAATCTCAGGTAAAATAGCAGATTATACATTTATTACTTCAGATAATCCACGTACAGAAGATCCACAAAAAATAGTAGATCAAATAGAAGAAGGAATGAAGAAAACAAAAGGTAAATACAAAGTAATTGTAGATAGAACAGAGGCTATTAAGCAAGCAATGAAAATGGCAACAAAAAGAGACATTGTAATTTTAGCAGGAAAAGGTCATGAGCCATATCAAGAAATTAATGGAGTAAAGCATCCATTTGATGAAAGAATTATAGTAAAAGAATTAGTAGAAGAAATTGAAAAAGAAAAAAGACAAAATCAATAAAGCATGGCGGAGTTTAGATGATGAACTCCGTGTATGTTTTTAAGAAAGGTTTGATAAATTTGGGATTTGAGACAGTAATATTAATCATAACATTTATAGTATCAATTATTTTAGGAACAATTATTATACCAATATTAAAAAAATTAAAAGTAGGTCAAATTGAACGAGATGACGGACCACAGTCACACTTGAAAAAACAGGGAACACCAACAATGGGAGGAATTATAATTATTATAACAATGATTATAATGGTTACATGTGTCGACCTATTTTTAATGTGGAATAATCAAAGTGAAATAGCGGCAAAATTAATTCCAATCTTATTATTAACAATAGGATTTGGATTAATAGGATTCATTGATGATTTTAAAAAATTAGTTTTAAAAAATACAGATGGTTTAAAACCACTTTATAAAATGTTAGGATTATTAGTAATATCAGTAGGATATGTTATATATTTAGTTTATATATTACAAAATGGAACAAATACATATATTCCATTTGCAAAGCAAATGATTTCAATACCACTATTCTTATACATTCCATTTGCTATTATTGTAATATTAGCAACAACAAATGCAGTAAATTTAACAGATGGAATAGATGGACTTTCTTCAAGTATTAGTGCAATAATCATTACATGTTTAACAATTATTGGGATATTATCACAAACAGAAGAAATTGGAATATTTGGAAGTATAATGATAGGAGCAGTTTTAGGTTTCTTAATGTTTAATTTGCATCCTGCAAAAGTATTTATGGGAGATACAGGTTCATTGCTATTAGGTGGAGTTATTTCTGCAATGGCCCTATATTTGAAAATGCCGTTGTTGCTTCTAATAATAGCGCTTATTCCAGTTTTGGAAACATTATCTGTTATTATACAAGTGGTATATTTTAAGAAAACTGGTAATAGGATTTTTAAAATGGCACCATTACATCATCATTTTGAATTATCAGGCTGGAAAGAAAGCAGAGTCGTTATGATATTTAGCCTAGTAACATTAATATTATGTATTATAGGATTAATATCTGTATAATAATATAAAATAAAAATTTCAAGAAAGGCTATCAGAATTGAAAAAATTTATTATTTTCAAATGAAAATGATACCTAGAAAGGAATTGATTAAAGATGGGAAAAAAGAGAAAAGAGAAAAGTTTTTCAAGTTTTCTAAATAATCCAATTGATTTTACTTTGTTAATTACAATTATGCTATTATTGTCAATTGGATTAATTATGGTATTATCTGCAAGTTCACCATCTGCTTTAGCAGAAAGTGGAAATAGTTATTCTTATTTTTCAAAACAACTTATTTTTGCAATATTAGGAATTATTGCAATGTTATTTATATCAAAAATAGACTATAGATTTTATCAAAAATTTTATAAGCATGCATGGATAGTATCTATTGTTTTACTAGCATTAGTATTAATTGCAGGAAAGACTGTTAATGGTGCTAAAAGATGGATTTATGTAACAGAAACACTATCTTTTCAACCATCTGAACTAGTAAAATTATTAATGATTATATTTTATGCAGGAGTTCTTGTAAAAAATAGAGATGAGCTTAATAAATATGGAAAAGGATTTATTAAAAATATGTGCTTTTTGGTCCCTATAATAGGCTTACTATTATTACAACCCCATTTTAGTGCATCAATTGTAATCATTGGAATATGTAGTATTATGATGATTATGGCAGGTTGTAAATTCTGGCATTTTATAGTTACTGGAGGAGTAGTAGGTATTCCAGGACTTATATTTTTAATTATTAAAGAACCATATAGATTACAAAGGGTTATTACATTTTTAGATCCTTGGCAAGATGCAGAAGGAAAAGGATGGCAAGTTATTCAAAGTTTATATGCAATAGGTTCAGGTGGACTATTTGGAGTAGGATTAGGGGAAAGTAAACAAAAATTTTTATACATACCAGAACCACATAATGACTTTATATTTTCTATTCTAGGAGAAGAATTAGGATTTATTGGATGTGCATTAGTTTTAATTTTATTTGCCATATTTATTTGGAGAGGTATATTAATTGCTATGAGAGCACCAGATATGTTTGGAAGTTTAATTGCAATTGGAATTACAGCATTAGTAGCAATACAAGTAATTATAAATGTAGCAGTTGTAACTTCATCAATGCCAGCAACGGGAATGCCATTGCCATTCTTTAGTTACCGGAGGAACGGCATTATTTATATTACTATGCGGAATGGGAGTTTTATTAAATATATCAAGAGCAAGTGCAAAGTGAGATAATTTTTGAGGCGAAAAAAGATGGAAGAAGAATTTTTAGTAGAAGATTTAGAAATAGATGCAAAAGTAAAAAAAGTTTTAAAAAAAATCGGAATAAAAAATATTAGAGATTTTGAAAATATAAATATAAGAAAAATAAAAAAATTAAATGATTTAGGAGAAAAATATATACAACAATTAGAAAATGCACTATATGATTTAGGTGTCGATTTAATGGAAAACGAAGAAATAATTAATCAATGTAAAAGGTGGAGACAAAATCAAGCACTTAATATTGATTATATAAATAATACAGAGAGTATAGAAAAGATTTTAAAAAAGGAAAATAAAACAAACAAAAAGAATAGAGAACAAGAGGAGAGAGTAAAATGAAAGTAATTATTGCAGCAGCAGGTACAGCTGGTCATATTAATCCAGGCTTAGCTATTGCAAACAAGATAAAGCAAGAAGATAAAGATTCTAAAATTATTTTTATTGGAACAGTAAGAGGTCTTGAAAATGATTTAGTTCCAAGAGCCGGATATGAATTAAAAACAATAGATGCATATGGATTAAATAAAAAAATATCGATTGAAAATTTTAAAAAAATGTATAAAACATTTAAAGGATATGGTCAGGCAAAAAAGATTATAAAAGAATTTAAACCAGATATTGTAATTGGTACAGGTGGGTATATATGTGGAGCGACTATTACTGCAGCACATAATTTAGGAATACCAACAATGTTACATGAGAGCAATGCTTTTCCAGGAAGAGCAATAAAGATGTTAGCAAAAAAGACAAATACAATATTAGTATCTTTTGAAGATGCCATTGACAGAATAAATAAAGCAAACAAAATTGTATTTACAGGAACGCCAGTAAAAATTAAAAAGAATGAATATAGTTTAGCACAAAAGAGTAAAATAATTAAAGAAATGGGATTAGAAGAATTAAAACCTCTTGTTTTAGTATTTGGAGGAAGCCAAGGTGCAAAAAAAATTAATGAATCAATCATTGAAATTATAAAAAACGAGAAAAATAAGAATTATCAAATGATATGGGCAACAGGTCCAAAACAATATGATATTATAAAAGAAGAATTAGAGAAAGAAAATATAAATATCAATTATATAAAAAATATAAAAATTGTTCCATACATATATAATATGGAAGAAATTATGAATATAGCAGATATAATTGTAGCTAGAAGTGGAGCAATGACAATTACAGAAATATCAAACTTAGGTAAGCCATCTATATTGGTACCATTACCTAATGTTAGCCATAATCATCAATTATATAATGCAAAAGTTTTAGAAAAGATAGGTGCAGCAGAGATTATTTTAGATAACGAAATGGAAGCAAATAAATTAAATGATGCTATTGAAAAAATAGTCTTAGATAAAAATAGAATTAAAACAATGGGGGAAAAAGCATTAACAGTATCAACAACAAATGCAGAAGATAAAATATATAGCGAAGTAAAAAAATTAGTAAAATAGAGGTCATAAAATGTTTAAAAATATACAATTTAAAATCATACTGATATTCTTTTTAATTGGAATAATTATTATTAGTGGGTTAGGAATATTTTTCTTGAATTCACTAAATGAAGTAAGTATGCAAATACAAAATGAACAAATAACTACAATAGAGCAAATTTCCAATAGTATTAATGAAATTCACATTAATACAAGAACTACACTAACAATTGCAACAGTAGTTTTTGCAATTGTAGGAGTGCTGATTGCAATTTTTCTTTCAAAATTTGTAATATATCCAATTAATAAATTAATAAAAAGTGCTGAAAAAATATCAGATGATGATAAAAAAATAAAAACAAAGCATAAAAAAGCAAATGAGGTAGGAGAATTAAATAATGTATTTGGTATCATGACAACAGAGTTAAAACAAAAATTAAGTGAGGTATCAACTCAAAAGAATCAAATTGAAACAATTTTACTTCATATGACAGATGGTATTATTGCATTTAATATGAAAGGAGAAATTATTTTAATTAATCCAGCAGCAAAGAAATTTTTAAGTATTGAACCAGAAGATGATAACTTTGACGATATATTTAAAAAAGTAAAAGTAGACATTAATATGGAAAAAATAATCTACTTAGAAAATTGGACATCAACAGAACAGAGAATAAAAATAGAAGATAAATATGTAAATGTATTTTTTGCACCTTTTAAAGACGAATCAGATAGACCAGATGGAGTAATTGCTGTTATACAAGACATAACAGAACATGTTAAACTAGATAATATGCAAAAAGAATTTGTAGCAGACGTATCACATGAATTAAAAACACCAATTACATCAATTATGGGTTATGCAGATACTTTACTAGAAGGAGAATATGATAAAGAAACACAGGACAAGTTCTTAAATGTTATTGCGTCTGAAGCAAGAAGAATGGCAAGACTAGTAACAGACTTATTAACATTATCAAGATATGATAGTAATAAAAAAGGAACGCAAAAAGAATCATTTGACTTAGGAGATTTAGTAAAAAGTTGCCAAGAAAAATTAGGAATAGAAATTCAAAAGAAAAATCATAATGTTAGTTGTTTTGTAACAGCAGATGTACCACCAGTTTATGCTGATAAATATGATATAGAAAGAGTAGTACTAAATATACTAACAAACAGTATAAAATATACACCAGAAAATGGAGAAATCAAGATATATGTTGGATTTGTATATAATGATGCATACATTAAAGTATTTGATAACGGAATAGGAATCCCAGAAGAAGACTTAACAAGAATATTTGAAAGATTTTATAGAGTAGATAAAGCACGTACAAGAGAAATGGGAGGAACAGGATTAGGACTTTCTATTGCAAA
>CANQNU010000047.1 GCA_947625295.1 uncultured Clostridia bacterium
TGCACTTTCCTTAAGGTCACCCTCACTAGACGTTATCTAGCATCTTTGCTCTATGGAGCCCGGACTTTCCTCTCGTAATTCCTTTCGGATATTTACCAGCGACTATTCAATTTACTCTTTTTCTATTATATCATAAAAATTCATAGAAAAACAAGATGATGATACTTATATTTTTCCATTTTTTGTACATAATAATATTAATTAATATAAGCAAATATTGCTAAGAAAGGAACTGATTTTTATGGAAAATAAAAATTTAAACATTTTAGATGAAGTCAACAAAGGTGCTACTATGGGAATGGACGCAATTTCATATGTATCTGAAAAAGTTACGGACAATCAGTTTAAACAAGTTTTAGATACAGAATATAACAAATATAAAAAAATTTCTGAACGAGTAAATGATTTGTACCCTAATTACAGTGACAAAGAACCTCATGAAACAAATGCTATGAATAAAATGATGACTTGGTATGGTATTCAAATGAAAACAATGACAGATGATACTACTTCAAAATTATCTGAATTATTAATGCAAGGAACCAACATGGGTATTATAGAAGGTAGACGTCTTATTAATCAAAATCCTGAAGCTGAATCAGATGTAAAAAATATTTTAAATGATTTTGTTGTAATGCAAGAGGATAGTGTTGAAACTTTAAAAAAATATCTATAATGTATAATATTAAAAGGGATAGTTTTTTCTATCCCTCTTTTTAGCTTAAAATTACTAATTTTTATTAAATAATTTAGAAATCAATTTTAATTTAGTTTGAAAATCAATTACCTATTTAAAATATAAAAAGCTAAATTCAAATAAGATGCAAATATAACCCATAAAAGATATGGAATCTGAAGTAATCCAGCAGTTTTATCTTTAGCATAGAATTTTACAATCATCATAATAACAGCTATAACAAGAAGAATTATCCAAATGAAAGCGAAAAATCTCCATTTAAAAACAAAAAAGATAATTGACCATAATGCATTAATTGCTAATTGCCAATAATAAATCCAATCAATTTCTTTATCTGTTAAATTTTTAGATTTTAATATTCCATATGAAATTCCCATTGTTATATATAAAATAGTCCAAACAATAGGAAATACTATGCTTGGTGGAGCTAAAAATGGCTTTTGCAATAAATTGTAATCCATAAATTGTGAAACTATAATCCCTACCACTCCACCAACAATTACTGGAATCAAAATTGATTTTATATAAATACCAATTTTATTCATATTAATCTACCCCTGCTACAATTCTATGAATAAAATAGTAAAATATGTTAAGATTACTTATTCCATATCATCAATTTCTTCTATTACATTTTTATATTTAATTAAAAATACAGATGTGTCTTGTAATGTTGTTGCATTTTTCAATTCGTTTAACATAATATACATTCTATTTATATTGTATTGATTATCTGAATTTATATTAGTATCTGTTAATAATTGTGAATAAACACTAATTGCTGTGCTCATATCATCTACCATCTCATTCCATTTATCATTTTCTAATTTTGAATATGCTTTAAAAATATGAGATTTTGTTTCTATTAATTTTTTATATACTTCTTGTTCATTTATATTTTTTAAAAATTTTGGCATATAATCATATAATTTTGTTAATTCATCTAAAGTTTCCTGCTTTTTCTCGTCTTTTGCAACTTTAGCTAATTCATCATATTCTTTATTAAATGACAAAATATCATCCTGATTTAAACTTATTTGATATAAATCCATTGTAATTGTAGGAAGTGACACATATAAGTTCTCAATTTCTTTTTTTATTTCTTCCCAACTAATTTCTTCAGATTGATTTAATACTCCATTCATTTTCAATTCATATTTTTTATTATCTTGTTGTTCTGTTCCTGAAGATTGACTTGACTCTTGTTGTGAAGAAGAACCACTACCACCTGCACCTTGTGAACTTCCTTCTTCTCCGTCCTTGTCCTCCTCCGCTTTGACCTTCACCTTGTCCTTGTCCTTCTCCAGTACTACTTCCACCACCTGATGATGTTGTTCCTGTATCTGATTGTTGTTCAGATTCTTTTGAAATGTCTCCATAAGATATTTTATAATTTCTAGTTTCTATATTATTCATTTTATTAAACAAACTTGTCAATTTAGATTCCAAAAACTTTATTTCTGTTAGCGTTTTATCTGATGTATTATCTTCATTATCTTTGCTTGCACTAGTATAAATTGTTAATGATAAAACAACAATAATTATTATTAAAATAATATATGCTATTTTTTTGAATTTTTTCAATTTTAAAACCTCCGTTTTTTCTTTTTTCTAGTATTTACATTTTTTACTTACTTTATTCTATGTATAAATTTTTCTATCTGTTTTATACTAATAAAAGAATTCGAAATGGAGATTTAAAATGATTGTTAGTGTTAATTTATATAGTAATGAAAAAGGCGAATTAAATAGATTTTTAAGTCATTTTTATAATACTAATATTGGAATAGAAAATAGCCTTAAGTGGGAAAAAAAATATGAAAATCCTGTTGAGTTAGCTGAAATTATTGGAGTATTTGTCGATAATTCCGATAGTTACTCATTAAATATGTGGATTTGTTTAGACAAAGATGTATTTATTAATGTTACAAATGATAATGCAGATCAACTAATTAAGTATTTGTATGAGCGATTTCCATATTAAAATTTAAATAAATATACTAAATTAATAAAAATAAGAATAAAAATTAATATTATAACGTTGGTGTCGCAACTTACAATTAAATTTAGTATGTAAGTTGCTCCAAATCGCACTCGCTTTGCTCGTTTGGTCGCTTACGCGGTTATAATATTAACTTTTATTCTTATTTTATTTAACTAATTCTATAAAAGCTATTTTAACTATATTCTTGTTTTGTTTAATTTTACAAAATTTCCTGTTTTATTTAATTAATTTTGAAAAACTTTTATTATCTATTTTTCTAAAATAATAGTAACTGGCCCATCATTTAATAATTCAACTTTCATATCTGCTCCAAAAATTCCAGTTTGTACAGATATTCCTGTTTGCTTACATTGTTCACAAAAATATTCATATAATTCATTTGCTTTTTCAGGTTTTGCAGCATTTATAAAAGATGGCCTATTACCTTGAGAACAATCTGCGTATAAAGTAAATTGTGAAATAATTAATAATTTACCATTAATTTCTTTTATACTTAAGTTCATTTTTCCATTTTGATCTTCAAATACTCTTAAATTACATAATTTTTTTACTAGATAATCTGCCGTCTCTTTTGTATCATCATGTGTAATTCCTACAAATACTAAAAAACCTTTATCTATTTTTCCAACTGTTTTTTCTTCTACCTCTACTTGTGCATTTTTTACTCTTTGTACTACTAATTTCATTTTTATTGTTCATCTCCGTTTTCGTCATCTTCATATTTCTTTATATCTTCTGCGTTCTTTTTGTTTTCTTTGTTATCTTCATCTTCTTCAAGATTCACATTAGATTCTATAGTTACTGTTTTTTCTAAATTTTCCATTTCACTTTCACTATTATCCACATTATTTTCTAACTTTGAATCTTCATTTTTACTATTATTTACATTATTTTCTAACTTTGAATCTTTACTTTCCTTTTCTTTAATATCATTTTCTAATTCTTCTTTTACAATCTTCTTTTCATTTTGATTTTCTTCTTTTATTTCAGCTTTTTCTAAATCTCCTAAAATTTCTACTTCTTTTGGTTGTTCATTAGTTTGTTTTTCTCCACAGTGTGGACAAAATTTAGCTTCTCTTTCTATTTCTTTATAACATTTTGGACATTGTTTTTTATCTTTCAAATCTAAACACTGTTGTAATAGCTGTTCAATCTCATCACTTAATACATCAATTTTTGTACATTCTGATTCTAATTCCTCTTTAATTGAAATATTTTCTTCTCTAAGATGTTTTTCGTAAACTTTTTTTCCTATTTCTTCATAAATTTCTTTAATTTCAGATTTTAATTCATTCATTTTTAATTTTAATTTTGTTTCTTTTGCAATTTTTCCTGTTTTATCTGCTGTCATTTTATATGCTTCTGATGCTTTTTTACCTAATTTATCAAAAAATTCCATTTTTACACTCTCCTTTTTATATTTTTATTGATAGTTTTAGTATTTGATTTTTTTTTATTATTATTCACTTTTTTTAGCTCTTGTCATTAAATTTACTACTGCTTGTTGTGGATTTAAATTTTCATAAATTACTTTATATACTGTTTCTACAATTGGCATATCAATTTCATGTATCTTGCACAATTCATGTGCTACTTCAATATTATCAATACTTTCAATTACCATTCCAACTTCTTTTTTTGTTTCTTCTAAAGATTTACCTTGACCAATTAGTTTTCCTGCTCTTCTATTTCTACTATGTTCACTAAGACATGTTACAATTAAATCTCCTAATCCACTTAAACCATAAAAAGTATCCTTTTTTCCACCTAATTCTACTCCTAGTCTAGCAATTTCTCCTAGTCCTCTTGTAATTAAAGCTGCAAATGTATTATCTCCTAATCCAATTCCTGCTGCAACACCTGCACAAAATGCAATAATATTTTTTAATGCTCCTCCTAATTCAACTCCTTTTATATCCTCTGATGTATAAATTCTCATTTCTTCGCACATAAAAGTATCTTGAACCATAGTTAATATTTCTTGATGTTTAGATGCAACTACTAAAGCTGTTGGTATTCCTGTTGAAACTTCCTCTGCATGACTTGGCCCTGATAAAACTCCTACTTTTACTGTTGGCATTTCTTCTACAATAACCTCATCCAAAGTTTTTAAAGTTTCTTTTTCAAATCCCTTTGAACATATAATAACTGGTTTATTTCCTACATATTGTTTATATTGTTTAAATATGTTTCTCGTAAATTTTGATGGTGTTACATGTAAAATAAAATCTGCATCAATTAATACTTCTTCAAAATTTGTATAACAAATTATATTTTCTGTTATTACTGCATCTGGTAAAAATTTGCATCTTTTTTCTTCATTAATTATTCTTTTTTCTTCTTCATCAAATGACCATATCTTGATGTTATTTCCCAATTTTGCTAAATGAATTGCTAATGCAACTCCCCAGCTACCACTGCCGAATTATTGCTATATTCATATTGTATTTCTCCTTACTTCTTTTTTATATTTTTGACTTTCTTATTTGTTATTGTCTTATTACTTGTTGTTTATTTTGTTATTTTATGTTTTGCTATTTTATGTTTTGTTATTTTATATTTTGTAATTATCTTAATTTTTATCCTTCATTCCTAATTTATTCTCAGTTCCATTTAATATTCTTTTGATATTTGTTCTATGATTAAACAAAACTATAATTGCTAAAATAACACTATAAATAAAATATGTATTACCATTTTTTCCTTCTGTTAAAACCATATAATTATCATTAATAAATAATGTCAATACTGGAAATAGCACTGCTGCTGCACAAGATCCCAAAGAAACCATCCTTGTTAAAATCATTAATACTAAAGCAAAAACTAAGCATATTAATCCAATTTGCCAATTACTCATTAATAAAATTCCTAGTGATGTTGCTACCCCTTTTCCACCTTTAAATTCAAAGAATATTGGAAAAGTATGGCCAATTACAACCGCAATTCCTGCTATTTGAACTAATAACTCTTTATTTGAATCTTTTACTATATTTCCTATTATCATCGCAATTGAAATAGCAACCACACCTTTTAATATATCACATACAAGAGTTAGTGCTGCTGCACCTTTTCCAACACTGCGAAGCATATTAGTACTACCTGCATTTCCACTTCCTTTTTCTCTTACATCAAATCCAGCAAATTTTTTACTAAAAATAACTGAAAAATTAACACTTCCAATTGCATACGCAATTAATAACATAACAATATATACTATCATTTCGAATCCTCCTTGTGTCAAAATGTACGGGATTTTTTGACACTAATAATATTATTAATATTAAAAATTTGGTTATTAATTACAAAAGTGTCAAAAAGACCCGTCTCCTTTGACATCTTTTTCTCTTACAATAATTCTAACAGGTGTTCCTTCTAATCCAAATTCTTTTCTAATCTGATTTACAATATATCTTTCATATGAAAAATGGAATAGTTGTTTATTGTTTACGAATATTACAAATGTTGGTGGTTTAGTTGAACCTTGTGTACCATAATATATTTTTAATCTTTTTCCTTTATCTGTTGGTGGTTGCACAATCGCTATTGCTTCATTAATTACTTGATTTAAAACTGATGTTTTTATTCTCATGCAATTTTGTTCTGCTACATAGTTTATCATATCAAATAATTTGTGTACTCGTTGACCTGTTTTTGCTGATATAAATATTATTGGAGCATATGATAAATATTTTAATCTTTCATATACTTCTTTTTTATATTTTTCTAATGTCCCTGTTTCTTTTTCCATAGCATCCCATTTATTTACTACAATAATAACACCTTTTCCTGCTTCATGAGCTTCTCCTGCTATTTTTGCATCTTGGTCTGTTACTCCTTCAGTAGCATCAATCATCATTAAACATACATCTGCTCTTTCAATTGCAAGTAATGTTCTCATTATACTGAATTTTTCTATTGACTCTTTTACTTTGCTTTTCTTTCTTACTCCTGCTGTATCAATTAATATATATTTTCCTTTTTCATTTTCAAATTCTGTATCAATTGCATCTCGAGTCGTTCCTGCAATATCACTTACAATTGCTCTATTTTCTCCTAAAATATTATTAATTAAGGATGATTTACCTACATTCGGTTTTCCTATTACTGCTACTTTTATAGCATCTTCATCTTCTTCATTTTGTGTTTTTTCTGGAAAACTTTCATATATTTTATCTAATACATCTCCTATTCCTATTGCATTTGTCGCAGAAATAGGATAAGGATCTCCTAACCCTAAATTATAAAATTCGTAAATTTCTTGACTATCTTTTTCAAAATTATCTGCTTTGTTGCATACTAAAACAACTGGCTTTTTTGATTTTTTAAGCATAATAGCAATTTCTTTGTCTGCTGCTGTTACTCCTTGTCTTACATCTGTTAAAAATAATATAACATCTGCCATTCCAATTGCTAAGTTTGCTTGTTCTCTCATTTGGGATAAAATGATATCTTCTGATTCTGGTTCGATTCCGCCAGTGTCAATTAATGTAAAGTTTCTTCCTCTCCAGTTTGTTTCAGCATATACTCTGTCTCTTGTTACACCTGGTGTATCTTGTACAATTGATATTCTACTTCCTGCTAGATAATTAAAAAATGTTGATTTTCCAACATTTGGCTTTCCGTATGATTGCTACGATTGGTTTAGACATATTCTTGGTTAATTGGATTGATTATTAATATTTATAATTTATTAAAATTCAATCCTTTCTCCTTTCTTTACTTTTAATATACATAGTATATCATTTTTAAATATAAATAACAAGGAAAATATTATTTTTAATTTTGTTTTATAGTAATTTTGATAAAAAATCCTAACCACATAATGATTATGGTTAGGATTAAATACATTAATTTTAATTTCTATTAAATTTTTGCAATTCCACCAAAGATTTTGCTGTCTTCTTTTGAAGATAACATTTTAGCTCCGCCTGAAATAACTATCATATCACCTTTTTCTAATATTTCTTTTTGTTGTAATTTTTCAATACCAGCTTCTATTATTTTATCAATGCTGTCTTGTTTTTCGATATAGATAGGTGTTACGTTCCATACAATTGCTAGTTGATTATATGTTCTTTTATTATCTGTAATTGCTAAGATTGGGCAACCAGCTCCTAGTCCTGCTAGTCTTCTTGCAGAATCCCCTGAATTTGTATAACATACAATTGCATCTGCTTCCATATTCATAGCCATAACACATGTAGAATATGCGATTTTCATTTCTAAATCAGACATATCAATATTTTCATTTTTTCTAAATTTTTTCCAATAATCTATATCGTTTTCTACTCTGTGTGCTATTTTTACCATTGTTTTTACACATTCAACTGGATAATCTCCCATAGCACATTCTCCTGATAGCATAATTGCACTTGTTCTATCATAAATTGCATTTGCTACGTCACTTGCTTCTGCTCTTGTTGGTAATGGATTATGTGTCATTGATTCAAGCATTTGAGTTGCTGTAATTGCTGGTTTGTTTGCTTTATTTGATAATTTAATAAATCTTTTTTGCATTATTGGTGGTTCTGTAAAATCTGTTTCTGTTGCCATATCTCCACGAGCAATCATTTGAACGTCTGCATTTTCTACGATTTCTTCCATATTTTCTAGACCTTCAACATTTTCTACTTTAGTTATTATTTTAATATCTTTTCCACCATTTTCATCTAATACTTTTCTTACTTGGTCAATATCATCTTTATTTCTTGTAAATGACATTGCAACATAATCATAATCATGTTCGCATGCTGTTTTTAAGTCTGCAATATCTTTTTCCTTTAATGCTGGTAATCTAACAGGTGTTCCTGGTAAATTAATTGTTTTTCTACTTCCTAATCCATTTCCATGTACTACTGTACAAACAATGTCTTTACCTGCAATTTCGTCTACTACTAATTCTATTGCTCCATCATCAATTAAAACTTTTGCTCCTACTTTAATATCTTTGTATAATTCTTTGTATGATACTGATACTTTATCTTTATCTCCTACAATATCTTCATTTACTAATGTGAATTTTTGTCCATCCTCTAACATGATTTTTTCATTTTTACCTGTTACTAACATTCCTGTTCTAATTTCTGGTCCTTGCATATCTAAAAGTAATGCTACAGGAATATCCAATTCTTTTCTTAATCTAAGAACTGTTTCTGTTTTTTCTGCTTGTTCATCCCAACTTCCATGAGAATAGTTGATTCTCGTAACATTTAATCCTGCTTTAAATAATTCTTCTAATCTGTTTTCACTTGCAGGTCCTATTGTTCCTACTATTTTTGTTTTTCTTAATTCTTTCATTTTATAATTCCTCCCTTAAACACAATTTCTATTATAACATATTATATTTACAAAATTCAACTTTTTTTACAAAATTTCTCATTTTTTACATTGTAATGCTTATATAATTTTTAATTTTCTTTTGTTATTTTTTATAAATTTTGTTTCATATATAAAATAAAAAATTGAGCAAGATTGTAAATTCTTGCTCATATATAAATATAAATTATTATATTGTTAGACTTTTTACTTAATTTTATGGTTCTAGTAGTATCCCTGTATTTCCAGAATATCCTATTAATGTCGTATTTGAATTCATATTCGGATGTTCAGCTACAATTTTTATATAATGGTTACCTGTCAATTTAGATACATCCATACTAAAATTATTTGCTTTAACGCCACTGCCTGGTCCATTATACTTCTCCACATATCCATTTTCAAATTCTCCATTTGGCTCTGCACTATTGCTTATACCTATATAACATAATTCTTCATTTGCTTTAGTATCATTAGCTGAAAATATAGTTCCAGATATTGTTGAGACATTAGTTAAATCTACTTCTCTTGACATTCCTGTATAATATGTTCCATTTCCTCCGGTCGACTTTACCGCTATACCATATTCTAATCTCTCTGTTGATTTTTCTATCATACTCGTAGTATTTCCTGTTGATTTTATATCCCATCCATCTTCTGTTGCTACTATTTTTAATGAATTTATTATTTCACATGATTTTGTTATTTCTTCATTTGCTTTTAATTTAGCAGTTATTGTTGTCTTTCCTATTCCTTTCCATGTAACATTTCCATCATTATCTACTGTTGCTATTGAATCATTAGAACTGCTCCATTCTATTTCTTTATTAGTTGCATTTTCCGGTCCTACACTTGCAGTTATTTTTGTAGTTGGTTCTTCTGCTTGATCACTCAATTTTTGTAATTTTATTTCTGTTTTATCAATTGTAATTTCATTTGCTACTACTTCTTGATTTTCTGGTTCTGTTGGCTCTTTTTTTCCTTCTCCTTCTTTTGATACAACTATTTTTCCACTTTTCATATTTGTTACATACCAATTTCCTGTTTTTATAAATGTTATTTTTACATATTGCTCATTATTTGCAGTGTTTGAATCTGAAGTTGCTATATCTGCAAGTTTTATTGTTTCACCTGTAGTTATTTCGTTTCCTTCACTATCACATTTTACTATATTTACTTCTCCTTCAGTAAATTCTTTTTTTAATTCTTCAATTGTTATAGTATTCCCATCTACCATATCTGAAGCAAGTAAATCTAAAAAGGCTAATCTTATTTTTTCTTTTTCTTCTGCTACAACATGAATCTTTGCAGCTTCACTTGTCCTTTTTAGTATTCCATTTTCTCCTGTTATACTTGCTATTGTTACTCCTACCAATATTAATAACACTATTATTGTTATTACTAACGCTATTAATGTGATTCCTTTACTGCTTTGTAATTTACTTTCTTTTAATTTTCGCATTGTTTTCTCCTCCATTTTTTCTTTCGATTTTTACTTTTACTATATATTGAATTTTATATATTGAACATATTTTTATTCTATCTAATTACTTTTTTACATTCAAGAATTATGAAGGTTTTAGATAATAACTTTTTTACATAATCATTTTGTATCTAAAACATGTCACTTAATATAAATTGGAAAAAATAAAAAACTAAGCAAATTACCAAATTCATTTGATAATTTTTGCTTAGTTTTTATATAATTTAAACAAAATATCTTTACTTCATATAAAGCACGGCACGGAATCCGAGACAAACAAAAGTGAAGTTCACATCACCATCACCTTTAACGTAAAAAATTGGAAAGCGATTACCAAACCCATCAAAAGCACCTCCACGATAAACATAATGCACCTTGTTATCACTTGGACATTCATTTTCATTACAATTAGGTGTTCCACTGTTGACATTATTGTTATTACCAGTCTCTGTTGTCCACTCCCACATATTTCCTGCCATATCATAGATATTATAAGCTTTATAATCTTCACTACTTCCTGTAGCTAATTCAATTCTATTAGATGACGTTGTTTTTGGAAGAGCACCATTTGGAATTGCTCCGTAATTATAGTTATCAGCAAATGACCATGGGCCGTCAGTGCATGTATGTTGTGCCCATAATCCATTGATATTTTCATACGTCATTGTAGTATTATTATAATAATTTCCCCAATTAGATGAATCAAGTATATCTTTACTTGTATCTTTTTTCTCTATAATTTTACAAATAGTATTCCATGCATGTGAATCTATTAAATAACTTTTTACATTTTCATTATCTATCATCTTTTCTGCAGCTTTTTTTGCATTTGGTTGTGATATAAAATTCCAAGCTTGTTGTCCTTTTTTACTTACTGGAGTATATTTGTCTGTATTCTTTGTTTTAGCAACATTTTCTCCTGTCTTTTCATCTGTATAATATGTATCTCCTTGTTTACTTGCATAAAATGGTGCATTACTTGGTACTCCTGCTTCATATCTTGCTACATAAAAGCCTCCATATTTCTCTACACTTGTCTTTCCTTCATGGTGTGGTTGGTAGTCATACCATGTTCCTCCATTATACATATATTGTTTATCTTTCCAGTCTTCTTCTCGTGTATCTGTATCACCAGTAGAACCATTATAATATACAACATTATTATCTACTTCATCACCTTCTTTAGTGTATTTACATGGTATCCATACAAATTGATTTCCTACTAAATTTGATGTTACATCTCCATTTGATGATTTTGCATCCTTGTTCTTATCTGCTGAATTATCTGATATTACTACTCCTGTTTCTAATGTTCCTCCTACATAGTAAAATCCTTTTGG
>CANQNU010000048.1 GCA_947625295.1 uncultured Clostridia bacterium
TGTTACTGTTATACTATTTGTTGTTGAACTTGCTTTTGGTGTAAAATCTTTTGGTGGTAGTTTATCTATATTCTTTAATGTCCCTGTTGCATAGTTTCCACCTTGTTTTGTACTATCTATTAGTCTTGCATAAATATCTTGGTTTCTTCCTAATGTTATCTCCCCTATATAATCTGTCCAGTCTTTTTGTTCTCCTGCTTTTCCATTTTTTGATGTCTTATATTGTAGTGTGTATCCACTCTCTCCTGTTGTTTCTTCAATTTTTACTTTTACATCGTCTTTTGTGTTTGTACTTGGAGTATATGTAAATATTACATTTCCTTTTTGTGTTCCTGTTCCACCTTCTGTGCCTGTTTGTAATTCTGGTACTGTATTTGTTTTTTTCGTTATTGCTGTTTCTGTTTTTCTTTCATTTCCTGCTTTGTCTACTACTTTTACTTTTATTGGATAGTCTGTATTTTGTGTTAAGTTTTGGAATGTATAGCTTACTTCTTTTCCTTGTTCTGTTATTGTTATTCCTTCTGCTGGTTCCCAGCTATCTCCATTGTTTTTACTGAAGTAGTATTTCTCTATTTCACTACATCCATATTCATTTGTTTCGTCTGCATCTGTTGTATTTGCTTTTACTGTTATACTGTTTGTTGTTACTTCTGTTATTTCTGGTATAAATTCTTTTGGATTTAGTTTATCTATCCTCATTACATTTCCTGTTACTACTGCTGTTTCTCCATTTATTCCTTCTAGTTTTGCATATATTATACAATTCTTTTCTACTTCAAATTCATTTGTATATGTCTGCCATTCTTCTGTAGCTGCTCGTTCTGTACTTGTTTGTGCTACTTTCTCTGTTGCATCTCCTGTAACTTTTTCTGTTTCTATTTCTTCTACTGTTTTATAGTGGATTTTGTATTTTATTGCATAGTCTATTATTTTATCTGTATTTACTACTATTGTTATTTTTACTTTATCATTTGTCCATATTGTTGGATTTTGATTGATTTTCATTTCTTCCTTTTGTAATTCTACATTTTCTTGGTTTACTTGTCCTATTATTTCTACATCTTCTCTTGTTACCTTATATATATCGTCATCTACTACTACATAAAAATAGATTTCTCCACTATTTTCTCCATATATATTTTCATCTACTTTTACTTTCTTTCCTTGGTCATATAATGGACTTTTTGGATTTTTTAAGTGCTCTTGAGTTGCTTCTAATATTGCCCTATCTGATTCTTCTCTATGTTCTATATATTCATCTGTTTCTGCTATTTTTATTATTTCTTTTACTGTTGCTCTTTTATTTTCTAATCTCGCTCTTTGCGCTTGTTTTAATATTCCATTTTCTCCTGATAATGCAGATATTGTTATTGCTGCTAAAATTAGTAATACTATTATTGTAATTACTAGTGATATTAATGTAATTCCTTTGTTTCTCTCTTTCATCTTTAACATTTGTTTTTCTCTCCCTTTTTATATTTTTTATCTTATGCTTTTATTGTTTAGATTTGACTTTAACACTATTTTTAGTTTCATTTTTTAGCTTTAAACATATACTTTTAATACATCTTTAATTGCTTAAATAAATTTTATATTACCAAAAATGAAGTAGCAATAATATTAGCCTTTTTTACTAGTTAATAGTTTACATATTCTAAAACTATTTGATTAATAATTTTAATTATGTAAAAAAGTTATTATCTAAAACCTTCGTAATTCTTGAACGCAGAAAAGTAATTAGATAGAATTAAAATATGTTTAATATATAAAATTCAATATACTAAAAATTAAAAATCAAAAGAAAAAATGGGGGAGAAACAATGGAAAAAGTAGTAAAAAATACAGAACAAAAATCAATGAAAACTAAATTAAAAAAAAGTAAAGGAATTACGCTAATAGCACTAGTAATAACAATAATAGTATTATTAATATTAGCAGGAGTAACAATAGCAAGTATAACAGGAGAAAATGGAATACTTCGGAAGGGCACAAAGTGCAGTAGAAAAAAATAAATATGCAGAAGCAGAAGAAAAGGTAAATTTAGCAGTATTAGGATCATATGGTGCAAATGGAGAAATAGATAATAAATTACTAAAAGAGAATATAAATAAAATAGATGGAATATATGAACCTATAGGAGATGATGAAGTATCAAGTGAACTTTTCGAAATAATAGTAGACGGATATGCATTTACAATACAAAAAAATGGACAAATAGAAGGAGATACAGAACTAGCAACTCCAAAAGAATTACCTAAAAACGAAAAAGATACAGAAGCAGGAACAAGAGTACAATTAGAAGAAAGTTGGCAAGGAGAAAGTCAAGCTAAAACAACAGTATATGCAATATCAGATGGAGAAGGAAATACAATACCAATCCCAAAAGGATTTTACTATGTAGGAGGGACAGAAAAAACAGGAGTAGTAATATCTGATAGCTCATCAGATAAAAATAAAGGAAAAGACTCATCAAATGGAAATGTAACAAAAGATTTAGTAGGAAATCAATTTGTATGGATACCATGTAAAGAAGAAGATTATCAAAAATATAAGTGGGGAGATAAGTATAAAAATAATACATGGGATGAAAACACTCCAGAAGAAGAAAAAGCAAAAGTTGCAACATACGGAGGATTTTATGTAGCAAGATATGAAGCAGGAACAAGTAAAGTTACACTAGAAGGTGGTAAGAAGATAGGTCAAGAAAAGTCAGAAACAAATAATTGGCAAAATGATAGTTATATAATATCCAAAACAACCTCAAGTAGTAAACCAACAAGTAAAGCAGAAGAAATTCCATATTACCATGCCGATTATGAAACAGCAGAAAAAATGTCAGAAAGAATGTATAACAATTCAAATTATGTAAGTAGTCAGCTAATAACAGGAACACAATGGGATGTAATGTTGAACTATATAAGCACTGAAAAAAATAAAAATACATTAAATGCTCAAAATGAAAGTAACTATACAGACTTAAAATCAAATTGTGATTGGGGGAATTACGTAGATACGGACTTAACAAACTGTAGTGGAAAATATTGTATAATTGGTCAAGAACCTTATACAGGTTCAATGCTATCATATTGGAACCCAAATACAGAAAAAAATAATAAAAATAATGAAACAGAATGGACTTTATTAACAACAGGATCAATAGATGATAATTTACAAAAAAAGAACATATATGATATAGCAGGAAACTTATGGGAATGGACTCAAGAAAAATCTAATATTGATGATCATTCTGCCTCTTGTTATATGCTTCGTGGTGGATCTTTCTATGATAAACATACTGATTACCCAGTTTGTTACCGTATTAGTGACTATGCTAATACTACTGCAACAGGACATGGATTTCGTGTCACACTTTATATAAAATAATATATTATATATTTTTTTTAAATGACCAAGGGGCGCGTTCCCTTGGTCAACTTAGTTATTTTAATTTAGTACCACCTTTTAAGCTTTTCATAGATACACCTGATAATATATTGCTATCAAAAGAATATGTTATGTTTTTCTCTTCTCTGTTCCTTTTTAAAGCAAGGTCTATTAATTCATCTAATAATTTTGTATAATTTAAATCTGTGGCTTTCCATAAATGAAATGATAATGATCCAGGAATTGTATTTACCTCATTTACAAATATTTCATTTGTATCATTATCTATCATAAAATCTATACGAATAACACCTGAACATCCTAAAACATCGAATGTTTTTAATGCTAATTCTTGTATTTTTTCTTTAACATTTTTATCTATATTTGCAGGAAGTCTTAATACTGAAGCATTCATAGATTTCATAGCACCTGTCTTTTTTCCTCCAGATATATATTTATCTTTATAGCTCAATATTTCATCTGTTTTAACTGGCTCTTCACATTCAGATGCTTTTGCTGATTCATAATCCCCTACGACTGAACAATTGATTTCTTTTAAGTTTTTAATTGCTCTTTCAACAAGTATCTTTCTTGAATAAGTAAATGCGTTTTCTATTGCATCTTTTAATTCTTCTGCATCTTTGGCAATTTTAATTCCTACGCTAGAGCCTAAATTTATAGGTTTAATTATTACAGGATAAGAAAATTTAGTTTCAATTTCTTTTATAGTATTTTCTGAATCTTCATTATATTCTTTTGCACTTATACATTTACATTCTAATATTGGAATATCATTATCCTTTAAAACACATTTGCAAACATATTTATCCATGCCAACACTAGAAGAAATAACATCACATCCCACATATGGAAGATTAAACATCTTTAAAAATCCTTGTAAAGTTCCATCTTCAACATTTGTTCCATGTACAATTGGAAATGCAATATCAATATAATCATATACATTATTTTGATAAATTTTTTTATCACATCTTAATAATGCAACTTTATTATCTTTTTGAGCAAGCATAATTTGAATACTATTTTTTAATAAATTATCAATATCTTTATAGTTAGATATATCTCCTATTAAATCTCCGCAATACATTTTATTGTCCTTTGTAATATATATAGGTACAATATCATATTTGTCTTTATCCATATTTTCAATTGCTTGAATAGCAGTAATTATAGAAACTTCATGTTCAACACTTTTTCCACCAAAAAATACTCCTACTTTAATTTTCATAATTTATTCATATCCTTTCTTATAAATTATAATTATCTGGCAAATCATTCTCTAATAAAACAGTAATCTTATCGTTTAATCCCAAGTTTGTAATTTGCATAACTGCCTCTTGAGGACTATTTACCATAAAAATTTTATCTTTATTATATTTTTTTGAGTTTATTCCATTTAAAACGTATTTAGATATTGTGCTATTTACTAAAAATATATAATCACAAACATTACACATATATTCTCCAAACTCAAAATTATACTTTTCTTCATCTCCACCCAATTCTATCAATCCTGGAGTAACAATTATCTTCGTTCCATCAAATTCTGATAGTGTATCTATTGCAGATTTAGAACTTACAGGATTTGAATTATATGCGTCATCAATTATATTGAGATTTCCTTTAGAAATTAATTGTAATCTATGTTCAACACTTTTAATTTCTCTAACACGAGGAACTAACCTCTCTAAGGGTATTTCTAAATAATTTGCTATTGCAATTGCTCCTGTAATATTAATAACATTGTGTTTTCCTATCAATTTAGTTTTAAAATCAACATTATTTATTGTAAAAGATAATCCTTGAGATGATGATTTCAAATTATAAGCATTGTAATCTAATTTTTCATTGTTAATTCCATATGTTACAATATTAGGTTTATTTTGTTTAGAAAGATACTCATTATCATAATTTAAAAATGTTATTCCACCATTTTTATTAACTGAATCGTATAATTCAAATTTTGTTTTAATTATATTATCAATTGTTTTGAAACTTTCTAAGTGTTGTGGCCCAATAGAAGTTATAACTCCAAATTTAGGATTTACAATATCGCAGATTTCTTTTATATCTCCTATTTTTGTTGCTCCCATTTCACATATAAAAATTTGGTGAATAGGTTTTAGTTCTTCTCTTATTGTTTTAACTACTCCCATTGTAGTATTGTAATTTTTGGGTGTGGTTAAAACTTCATATTTTGCACTTAATGCTTTTACTAAAAAATTTTTAACGCTTGTTTTACCATAACTTCCTGTTACTCCAATAACAATCAAATTTGGCATATTTTTCAATATCTTTTTTGAGTCATTAATATAATATTTTTTAATTGCGTATTCTATCGGATAATTAATAATATTTGCAATAATGCATAAACTAAAAGCTATTATATTTAATACTCCAAAAGTTATATAATTATTACTAATTATACAAATAATTGTAATTAATATAGCTTGAGTTATACCCATTCTAATTACTCTATTTGTATATTTTAGTGGTATTTTTGCTTTGCTTTTTGGTAAATTAGCAAAAATTGAAATTGCCAAAATTATACTAGAGATTATCCTAGCAATATTATTATTAAATAATAGTATTAGCAATGGAATTAATATACCAAAACTTCTTAACAGAATTTTTTTAACATTTGCTTTCATCCAATTCACATATTTTTTTAAAAAATATGAACTTAGTTGAAACATATGCATATAAAACAATAAAAGCAAAACTAGGTTGACAATTAATTCTATTTTAATTATTATTTCCATTATTTCCTCCAGTTAGAAAATTTGAAATTACTATATTTACATATGAAGGATTTTCCAAAAAAACATAATGTGAACATCCTTTAACTCTAACAAGACCTGCATCTGGAATCATTTGTTCCATAATTTCTGCATCTTCTATAGGAGTTGCTGTATCATTTTCTCCCCATATTAATAAAGTAGGTACTTTAATATTTGGTAAAAAACTTCTAACATCTTCATTAATCAACTTTACCATAGTTTCTCTCATTATTGGACTTGCATCTTTATAATCAGCTGAACCAAAATGATTTTTTACTTTATCTAAAAGATTTGGAAAAATCTTTTTTATTGGTTTAATCTGTGCAAATTTTTTACAAAATTTAAAAGTTTTTATTCTAATTTTCTGTGACATTGTCTTTTTATGAACTATTCCTGCACTTCCAATTAAAATGATTTTATTTATTTTAAAATTCAAATCTTTTTTGCTCATTAATTTTATGATTATTCTACCACCATTAGAATGTCCTATTACATCTAATTCGTTAATATTTTGAGATTCAATAAACTTAGTTATAAATGTAATGTAATCATCCAAATTCCAACTATTTTTAGGTTCATCAGATTCTCCAAATCCTGGCATATCTAAACACAACACATTAGCATAAGTTGAAATTGAATTAAGTAATGTATTATAAGTGTTTATAACAGTTCCCCATCCAGGAAGAATAAGAACAGTTTTTCCAGTACCTTTTTTTATGTAATTAATTTTTAAATTATCTATATATGTTTCTATTTTAGTCACTTCCTATCTTTGCAGTAAACAAGGGTTACTTATATTATCATTCTATATTATTAGTATAGATTTTTACTACGCTATATCATTTATCTTTCAAAGCTCTCTAAATAATTTTATTGATTATAGTACAAAATATTCCTTTGCCCAATATAATATAACTTTTTTGTTTATCTGTCAATCTTAATCGCGGGTATATGGATACAAAAGATGACCAAGGGAACGCACCCCTTGGTCACATTTGGTCACTTTTGTTTATTCTTCGTTTTGCCATGCAAGTACTGGATATCCTTTATTTATATTTTTTATATCTTCTGCATAATCTTTTCCTAACTGACTTGCCTTTTTTTGCATATCTGTTTTATTTTCTACTTTTGTTATTTCATATGTAGTATCCGCTGTCTTCTCTGCTACTTCTTTAGCACCTGCACTACACCAACAAAAACAATTTGTAATTTCAGCTTTATTATCATATCCTATAATACTACCATTTCTATATCCAGAACTTATAATTATTGTTTCACCAATGTTATAACAATTAGATATCTTTCCACCTTTAGTCATCTGTGCACTGATGCCAGCTGCAACAGGGGCTGTCATAGTTTCATTTTCTGATTTGTCTAATGTTATAGTTCCTGTATTATAACATGATATTATATTTCCTCTTTCATCACCTATTCCTGAAGCTCTAACATTATCGGTTGCAGTAGTTGCTCTATTTGTTATGTTTCCAGTATTATAACAATATTCAATAGTAGTATCAAGAGAATTACCATATCCAGCTATTCCAGATAAACATCCCCAATTACTCATATTTTCTGCTTGTAAATTTCCTTCATTATAACATTTACTAACTTTTCCTTTATCTATTAGACTTCCCACTATACCGCCTATATGAGTTCCTCCAGTACATTCCATATCAATTTTATTATAACATTTTTCTATTATTCCTGAGTTATATCCGGCAATACTTCCTGTATTTCCATTTGCTTTTATAGTTCCTGATTCCATTCCTACATTTTTTATAGTTCCTTTATTGTATCCAAATAATCCTTGATATTCAGACGCTGTATCTATATATATATTAGTAATTTTGTGTCCATCTCCATCGAACGTACCTGTGAAAGCATTTTCTTCAGTATTTCCTATTGGTGTCCATTTATTGCTTTCACTTCCTTGTAAATCTATGTCCATTGTTAATGTTATTATTTTATTCTCATATTTTTCTCCACTATTTACTTTGTTTCTAAATTCTTCTAAACTTGCCTTATCAGAAATTTTAACTATATTTTCGTCTTCTTTGCCTTCACCTGGTTTTGTAGTCTGATATTCACCATTTGTATATTTGTCAACTGCATTTGCTAGTTCATTTAATGTAGCTGTTTCCTCTTCTTCCGCTTCTCTTGTTTTTTCTACTGCACTTTGTGCTCTTCCGAAGTATCCCATTTTCTCCTGTTACACTCATTATTGTTACTCCAGCTAATATTAGTAATACTATTATTGTTATTACTAGCGCTATTAGTGTAATTCCTTTGTTTCTTTCCTTCATCCTTAACATTTGTTTCTCTCCTTTTTTATTTTTTTATCTTATGCTTTTTTTTGTTTAAGTTTGATACTAATGTTTAGTTTTATTTTTATTATTTTAATTCTTTTTCTGTTGCTTTATGTTTATTAGTGACTACATTTTTATTTTAACATATGTAATTTTTCTTTTCAATAATTGTAATACAATTGTAAATTTGTAATATATCTGTAAATAATAATTATAAGATAATTCTTATATTTTTTATTTGATAATTTTTACATATTATAATTTGAGAATTAATATATCTATAATAAAAATTCTCAATATAAAAAAGCTTATAATAGATTTATATTTTTATCTATTATAAACTTTTTCAATCCTTATTATTGATATATTATTTTTTATCAACTAATGTTTTGTTTATTTTTTATAATTTTTTCTTTTGATTACTAATAAGATAATACTAAAAACATTTATACATATAAATATTTTTAATAATTGTATGTTATCTCCTGTTTTTGGTAATTTTTTTGAAACTGTAGTTAAATCATTATTATTCTCTACAAAATTATTATCTGTTTTTGTATCGTTCTTCTTATTTTCATTATTTTGCATATTTGCATTATTATTTTGATTTTCATTGTTTTGAGTGTTATTATTATAGTTTTCATTTACATTGTTATTGTTGTTTTCATTTGCATTGTTATTTTGGTTTTCACTGTTTTGTGTGTTATTATTGTCGTTTTCATTTACATTGTTATTTTGGCTTCCATTGTTTTGTGTGTTATTATTATCATTTTCATTTACATTGTTATTTTGATTTCCATCGTTTTGTGTGTTATTATTATCATTTTCATTTACATTGTCATTTTGGTTTTCATTGTTTTGTGTGTTGTTATTATCGTCTTCATTCGTATCTTTTTGTGTTACTTCTGATATTGTTACATTTCCAATATAGTTTGCGCAAAAATTTTCTTCCCATATATTAGAATTTGCAAATTTAATACATTTATAATTATTGTCCGTATTCATATCTCCATTTTGTGAAATTCTTAAGTATATATTCCATTTACCTAAATCTATATCTTCTGGTAGTGGAACTTCTATATTTACATTAGTAGTTTCTTTTGAATTCCAAGTAGTAGCATTTATATTTGTTAGTATTTCATATTTCTTTTCATCATTTTCTAATACTACAGTTACTATTTTATCATTAATCAAATTTGCAAATCCTACATTTTCAATTTGTAATTTTATTTTTAAATTTTCGTCTTTTTCTATTTTATCTACAACTTCTGATTTTTTTAATACAAATCTATATCCTAAATGGTTTGATATATATGTATATCCACTTTGTCCTGCATAAATTTTGTCATCACCGTTATATGTTTCATTTTTCCATGCATCAATTACAGTATTATTCCATTCTGAATTTAAATATGTAGTATGTGTTTTAAATGCTTCTTTTGACATGTATTCTACTGTGTTTAATGGAGTTTTGCTAGCATAGTTTGCTACTACTTCTCCTCCATAAAGCGTGTGCATTGCTTGATTTTCTAGCCATGCAACTTCTATTTCTCTATTTGCAAATGTTCCAAGGTCACTTTCTGAACCTAAGTATCCATCATTGTATAAACCTACTCTATATGCATCTGTTCCTTTTTGAGTAATATTTTCATTTAAAGTTTTTCTATCAATTCCAAGCCATTTAACATAATAGTTTGGAGTTCTAACACCGATTTTTATTGTTTCAGGTACAGTATCTAACATTGCATCTATACCTTTGCTAACATTATCTGTACTAGATACTTTACTTGTATGCATTTCTCCCCATGGTCCAAAAAATCCTAGTTCGACATATGCAAGTACATCTTTATTTTTTTCAAATATTGGTTTTAATTGTGAAATATGCTTTAATATCATATCTAATGATGGTTCTAAATTAGCTTTTCCATTAAATCCATCATAAGCAAATCTGATTATAACACTTCCTCCATTGCTTCTAATATTTGCAAATGTTTGATCTAGTGCATTTAATGCGTCGTCTGTAAATTCTAAATCTCCTGTTCCATTAACTGCTCCTGAAAAATTACCAATATCAACTCTTAAATGTACCAAATTAGCACGGGAATTTGTTGCTTTAGTTCCTGATGGCATCATTCTAAGAAATGCTGTACTATAAAATCCTCTTTCTGGATTTTTTATCTCTTCTAATGTTTCATTGTAGTCTATATTATCCATTACTGTGTATTGTATATCGTCTATTGCTTGAATATATGTGCATTTTGTTAATATTATTATCATAAGTATAATTAAAAAGGTTATTTTTAAAACTTTTGATTTCACTTTTTTTCTCATTCCTTTCGAATTCAAAATTTTATTTTTAATTTGGCTTATTTTTTATTTTTTGACTACTATACATAATTATATCATATTTTACAAGAAATTGGAAGATAATTCTAAATTAAATAAAATTTTATGTGCTTGATAAACTCTTGACATTAAAATTCTTTAGTCATATACTAACAGTATAAAAATTTAAATAAAGGAGGCAATTTTATACATGGATAACTTAATAGAAATAAGATGGCATGGTAGAGGTGGTCAAGGTGCTAAAACAGCTTCACTTTTACTTGCAGACGCAGCATTTAAT
>CANQNU010000049.1 GCA_947625295.1 uncultured Clostridia bacterium
TGTTAATAATCTCGACATTCTTCCATTTCCATCTCTGAAAGGATGTATACAAAGAAAATCAAGAATAACACAAGGTATTAATAATAATTGATTAATGTTTGCATTATTACATGCATCATTATATGCCAGTACAAGTTGTTCCATTGCATCTGGTGTTTCTTTTGCATCTAATGGTTTAAACCTTACTTTTCTATTTCCTTGCTTATCTTCTTCAATAATATAATTATTGTTTATTTTATATTTACCTGCATCTTGGGCTCCTGTGTACGACATCATCATTTCATGTAATTTTAATATTGTTTCTTCACTAAATTCTATATCTTTATAATGTAAATGTATTTCATTTAAGGCGTCTCTGTAGCCTGCTATTTCATTTTCATTATGATTTAATGGTTTACTATTTTGATTTACTATTTCTTCTATACGTTCATCACTGGTTACAATTCCTTCTATTGCATTTGAACTTTTAACAGATTGAACTATGGCTATTTTTTCTAATTCTGTAAATATCCTCTCATATTCATCTTGTCTAATTTTTGCTCCCATTTTTAATGAATAAATTGTCCCTGTTATATTTATTAAATTAGCAGGTAATAATCCATTATCCAAAAAAGAATAATCAAATTTTTTCATTTTTTCTCACTTTCTGCATATTTTTTCGAATTTTATCTGCATATAATCATTGACTATCTGCATATATTTTATCATTTTATATGCAGATAGTCAATGATTATATGCAGATTTTATAATTTTGTTTAGTGTAGTAAACAAAATTGTATTTTATTTGATTTTTGTTCATTACGAATTTTTTCCATTTACGGAACTTTTTCGTAATGACTATATGTATTTTAATGTTTACAAATTCGCTTTCGCTCATTTGCATAAGTTATCTCTACGTCACATTCGTTCCTAGAGCTAACTTAAGAGTATCAATATTTTTTAGGTGTATTGTTGTTATTGCCACTTTCTTACTTTTGCTTTATTTCAAGCATATTTGCAATAAACTGTCCACAACAACAACACTCATGTGTGTATTGACCACCATTTTCTCTAACTCCTGGCATATAAGCCTTAATATATCCTGGTTCTAGCTTTCCTTTGTCAAATGGCGGATCTAATAGCTTAATAATTCCATTTTCCCTATCTACTAAATGATTTTCTAGGCTTTCTATTGAAATATATTTTTTATCATTATCTCCTGCATTAGATATAATGCTCCAACTTTGTGCTATACTATCAATTCTACATTCTTGATTTTCCATACTTCCTAAAACGCTTCCATCATCCATAAATGCTCTTTTATACCATCTTCCATCCCATCCATTTGTATTTAAATTTTTCTTTAATTTTACTTTTATTTCTTCATACTTTTGTGCTAATTGTTCGTCTCCTTTTTCTTTGCATATAGGTATAAATTTATTTAAAACATCATATAAGAAAAATCCAAGCCAAACGCTTTCTCCTTTTCCCTTGCTTCCTACATTACTAAATCCATCGTTCCAATCTCCTGTTCCTATTTTTGGCAAACCATTTTCTCCAAAGTTTAGTGTCTTTTCTATTGCTTTAATACAATGCTTATAGATGCTTTCTTTATAATCCATAAAATCACGTTTATCATATTTTTCTAATTCATCATCTTTTAATATCTCTCCTTGCAAATATTCTGTTTCTATATCTAAAATACTTTTATCTCCTGTAAATTCAATATATTCCATTGTTAAATAAACAAGCCACAATAAATCATCTGACATTCTTGTTCTAATTCCTTTGCCTGTATCAGGGTGCCACCAATGCTCTACATCTCCTTCTATAAATTGATGTTTACTATGAATTATGATTTGTTTCTTCAACATTTTAGGGTCAAGAAATTTTAGTCCTAGAGTATCTTGTAACTGGTCTCTAAATCCAAATGCTCCTCCTGATTGATATAATCCGCTTCTTCCTAAAATTCTGCTACATATAATCTGATATGGAACCCATCCATTTAAAAGAATATTAACAGATTCTAAAGGAGTATATACTTGCACTCTGCCTAATAACTCTTTCCAGAAATTTTTAACATTTGCTAATTCTTCTTTACATTTTTGTACTTTACGATATTTGTAAGCAACATTTTTACATTCAATTGTTTCTTCATCTGCTCCTAAAATAATTGAAATTTCTTTACTTGCAAAACTTTCTAATTCTATTTCTATTTCATAAACAACACATGTCTTCTTACCTAAAGAATTTTCATTATTTAAAGCTACTTTTTTTAATGCATCTGGATTACTAATTCCACCACTTCCAAAAAAGAAATTTTTATCTCCTGTATAAGATTTAATCTCTTCACTACAAGACACATAAATCTTAGTTTTTTCAAATTCATTTTTATATAAATTTTTAACAAAAATCATATTATTGTTTTTGTCATAATCTGTCTCTATATATCCATTTGTTTTTATTTCATCTTCGCCAATGACTGGTTTGATATAATAATATAATTTTATTTTTTTACGATTTGGTGTTGTATTTTTCAATTTTAAAATACTAATCTTGCAACTATCTTCTTTTGGAACAAATACTTCTAATTCTTGCTCTATTTCATTGCTTTGATGCAAAAATTTAGTATATCCTAAACCATAAATTACATTATAATTTTTATCATCTGGCATTGGGTTTAAACCTAGAGACCAAGCTTCTTGAGTTTTAGTATCTTTTAAATAAATAATTTCAGTTGGAATATCATAACTTGGATTGTTCTCCCAACTTGTTATTCTGTTTAATCTACTATTTTTATACCAACTATATCCTCCCATATTTTCTGTTACAATTGTTCCAAATCTTTCATTTGCCATAATATTGCTCCATGCAGTTGGTAATCTATTTTCTTTATTTATTTTAATTAGATACTCTTTTCCGTCTTCTGAAAATCCACCATATTCGTTATAATATTTTATATTTTCAGTATTTTGTAAAATATCAATATCATTTTCATCTTCATTAGAAATAACTTGTACAGATTGTTCTTCTCCTATTTCTTTATATTTTTCCAAATATTCATCTTCTAAATCTTTTAAGTTATTTTTAATTCCACCTTTACTTGTGTCAATACAAATTGACGCAATAAATTCTAACAAGTCAATATCATCTTTACTTACTTCTTCTTTTGATAAAACAAAAATTCCACCTTTAGTGTTTTTCAAGTAACTTTTTTGTGTGTTTAAAATTGTTCCTTCTATTTCCTCTTTCACATAATTTTCGTAACTATGGTTTTCTTCATCTAAAATTACAATTTCAGTTTGAATATTTTTGCTCATAAAAAATTCTTGTGCTTTTAATACTTCAGAAATAACATATTTATCGTTAGCATCTTTAATTTTTACTAGAATAATTGGCAAGTCTCCTGATATTCCATATTTCCATAATTCTTCTTGCTTATAAGTGTTTCCTGCGTGTTGTTTCATAAAATATGTCCTAATTGGATTATCAAAAATTAAGTAAGACAGCATTCTTTGATATATCTCTATATCTTTTCCTTTAATTCTTAAATATCTACTTTCTGCTTCTACTCGTGCTTTAGACAATTCAAATTCTTTTTTTACATTTTCAAAAGACTTATATTTATCAAGATTTTCTTGTGCTAGTTCTTTACTTTCTTCTACAGAAAGAATAAAGTCTACAATAATTTCTTCTTGAGGTTTTATTTTAACAGTCCTTTTCATAGCTATAATTGGCTCTGTTACTAATCCTATTTTTTTAGAAAGTGGAATAGAATTTTGTACCATTTGAGGTATTCCATAATTTCCTCTTCCTATAAACTTTTCTTCATTAATTTCGTATTCAAAATCCCCAACTTTTTCACCATTTGTGGATAAAGTAGTTGCTAAATACATTTCTTTAGCATTAATTTCTCTTTCTTTTCTTTTTACAATAATACTATTTTTTTCTTCATCATATTTAATTATTAAAAATAAGTTATTAAATGCTGGATGTGCATAATCCTGTTCTTTACTTGATAATACTGGCTCAAAATAAGTTGTAATTTCTAAAATTTCTTCTTCATTTCCATTGTTTTTTAATGTCATTCTCCTTAATTCTACTGGTTCGTTTGATGCAACTGTTGTTTCTATTTTTGTTTTGATATTTGCATTTGTCATTTCTTGTTCATCTTTATCTGGCATAAAACTAATTTGGTAATTGTCTTTATTTTCATTATGTGAGTAATTTGAGCTCCATATATTTTTACTTTTTATATTTTTTACATCAAAAAATATACCTTGTGAATAATCGTCTGTGCATTTATATCGATTAATATAAATATTTTTATATTTACTAATTCCTTGTCCTTTTTGATTCATTGCAATTGTGTAATTTTCATTTCCAATTACATTACCTAAAATCAATTTTTCATCAATTTTAGTATAAGTTTGTTGTGTATAATTTTCGTAATCTTTATATTTTAGTTTTTCTACTTTTTCTTTTTTCTCTTTTGTTATAATAAATGTCTCTGGAATAGTCTCTTGCAATAATATGCTAACTGCTTCTATTTCTGGATTTTGTATAAATCTCTTTTGCAATATATTCTGATTAATAAGATTGTTAATTGAAAGTAAAATCAAACCTTGATGGTGTGCCATATAAGTTTTAACAACACTTGATTTTTTTCCTTTTTCTACTCTTTGTGGTGTATAGTCAATTGATTCATAAAATCCATACTTATTATACATACCTTCTTGTTCTAATCTTTTCAAGTTTTTTATTTCTTCTTTTGGTACATCTGTAATTGCAAGTATTCCTCCATAACTTGATACAACTTGCTCATCTGCCAATCCTCTTTTTAATCCAAGCCATGGAATTCCAAATGCTTTGTACTGATAATTAGAGCGAAAATCTTTTAAATTAAATGCTGATTCCGAAATTCCCCAAGGGATATTTAATTTTTTTGCATATTCCATTTGGCTCATAATCATAAATTTTGAAGATTCATCAAGCAGGCTTCCTTCATATCTTGGAATATTGATGTTTGGCATTAAATATTCAAATGCAGTTCCTGACCATGAAACAAGTCCTTTATATTTTCCTAAAATCGTTAGTGTTCTACTTAAATAACTCCAATGTTTTGCTGGAATATCTTTTTTTGCAATAGCAACTAGGCTTGCTTGTCTTGCTTCAGATGCTAATAAATCATAATAAGAATCTGTTAGTTTATTTTCTTCTACATTAAATCCTATTGAAAAAATTTGTTGTTCTTTACTATATAAAACAGAAAAATCACATGTAGCTATCATGTTTTGAATTATATTAACTAAATGTTTTAATTTTTCTTTATCTAGCTCTATATTTTCTTTGTTATCATAATTAATCAAATTTTCTAAAAATATTTTTGTTACATATAAATATCCTATAAAATTTCCACTATCTACAGTTGATATATATCTTGGAATTAATGGTTCTTTTGTTTTTATTTGATACCAATTATATAAATGTCCATTCCATTTTTGAAGGCTATCAATAGAAATAATCATTTTATCTAGCAAATCTACACAATGTTTTAAGTCAATATACAACAAATCATAAGCAGATATTACTGCTAATAGTGATAATCCTATATTTGTAGAAGATGTTCTTGGAACAATTTTATCTTTTCTATCTTCTTGATAATTGTCTGGTATTAAATAATTATTTTCTTCATTTAAATAAGTTTCAAAATACTTCCATGTTCTTCTTCCAATATCTAATACATATTGTTTTTCCTCTTTATTTAAAGAATCTATTGGGAATTTCTGATCTTTTTCTTGGCTTAAATACCACATTATAGCTGGCGTAAAGAACCATAAAATTCCTAATATATCAGCAAAAATATTTTGCTTTAAAAATCCTATTGCAATTGTAATAATTCCAAATAATATATTAAATGCCATTTGATTAAAATAAGACATTAAATCAGATTTTGCTTGCTTTTCCGCTTCTTCAGAAGTGGTCCATTCCAATAAGTTTTTATGAGTAAATACCATTCTATAAATTGTTTTCAAAATTGCTTTTAAAGAACTATATGCTTTATAAGGCAAGCATCCTAATGTAATTACCCCTCTTAAAAATGCTCCTTTATAACCAGAAATTTTTGGTGTAAAAGTTTTTTGTTTTTGCTCCCCTTCTTTTTTAAAAACAAGTTTATTTATAATTTCTAAAAGATATGGAAAAACATTAATAAGCAATAATATAGTTATAATTGGATAAATATTTTTTTGATATAAAATTCCTACAACATTTACATAGATTATTGCGATAATTAAGCTTATTTCTAATAAACTTCTTCTTAAATTATCCCATATTTTATATTTAGAAAGTAAATTTAAAGGACTTTTGGGAGATAGCCATTTTATAATCTGCCAGTCTCCTCTAATCCATCTTGTTAGTCTATTCATAAAACTGTTATATTTTGTTGGGTAGCCATCCATTACTAAAATATCAGAAGCAAGTCCACATCTTAAATAACATCCTTCTAATAAATCATGGCTTAATACAGTATTTTCTGGAATTTCTTTTTTCAAAACTTTTGAAAATGCTTGCAGATTATAAATTCCTTTTCCAGTAAAAATTCCTTCTCCAAAATTATCTTGATAAATATCTGAAATTGCATTTGTATAAGAATCTACTCCTCCTGCTCCTGCAAATATTTTTGTAAAAAGATTTTTATAGCTAATACTTAAATTAATTCCTACTCTAGGTTGTAACATTCCATATCCATCTACTACAATATTTTTATTTTCATCTATAATAGGCTCATTTAAAATATGTGCCATTGCTCCAACTAATTCAAATGCAGAATTTAAAATCAAATCTGTATCTGCATCTAATGTAATAATATATTTTATATTTGCTTTTTTTAGTTTTTCTTTCTCTATTTCTAGTGTGTTTTCTTTAAATGGATTTTTTATATTTCCCAAAATAAACTCATTAAATTGAGTAATCATTCCTCTCTTTCGTTCCCAGCCCAAATAAGAATTTTCTTTTTCATTCCAAACTCTTTCTCTATAAATAAAATGGAAAATTGAAAGTTCGTCTTCTGGATTTTGATATTTTTGGTTTAGTTCTTGTGCTAATTTTATTCCTTCTTTTATAACTTCTGCATCAATTTTTTCTTCTTTTATACTACTTTGTGTACAATCTCCTAACAAAGTAAAGTATAAGTTTTTAGATTTATTTGCTAGATAATAAACCTCCAATTTTTTCATTAATTCTTGTACTTTTTCTTTAGAATTAACAATTGTTGGAATAATTACCATTGTACTGTTTTCTTTTGTAAGTCCATTTGAAAAGTCTATTTTCGGGATAACTTTTGGTTTAACAATTTTACTTAATACATATTGAATAATTTGAATAGCTATTTCAGATGCAGGTATCAAAAATAGTAGAAAACTTAATAAATATAGCCATTTATTATTAATGTTTATAAAAAGCAATGATGTAATTATAATTGAAAAAATAATACTAAGTATTGTTACTCCTGCAATAAATTGTTTTGTTTTAGCCTGATAACTAGACTGTTTTTTTCTTTTTATATTTAATTGTTGATAAAGTTCTTCTATTCCATTATCAATTAAATAATATCCAATATGTGATTGCTTACTTCCTTGTGTTTTTTGTTTTGAAATTTCCAACATTTTTCTTGCAATATAAATTTCAGATATTTTTGTTTTTTTAGAAATTTCTTTTATTTTATTTCTATATAATTCTTTTGTTTGATTTGTCATTTTATCATATACATTTGCTGGATCTTGTTTCAATATCTCCTCTACACCATTTATTTTTTCAAAAATCTCTAAAAAGTTTATTCTCTGAATTTTTCTTATACTTGTAATACTATTCCCAATAGAAACTTTTCTAACTGCAATATCAAAATGTTCTTTTTTTATTACTTCAGAAACTGTCGTACCAGTCATTTGTGTAGCTTCTTCTAGTGCTGTAAAATAGCTATATCCCTTTCTTCCATAGCGTTTTAAAATATATGACATATACTCAATAAACGGATATCTCATATCATTTGTTACATTTTTTTGAAAAGTTTGCTTATTACTTTTTTTGAAAATTGTATCTGACTTTTGCTTGTTTTCTACTAATCTTTCTACAATACTTTCTGCTTTATATTTTTGCATTTGTGAACTATAAATTTTTTCACATATTTCTCTTATATTTTCTATAATAGCAATCTGAAGAAATATGCCTATGTTCCATATTTCTTCCATACTCAATGTTTTCTTTGTTTGATAACTAGATAAATAATTTTCTAAATCTTGCTTTTCTATTTTATTATCTGTATATGCTACAATTTCTGATGCCAATACATAAATACGCGCAAATCCTTTATACTGTCCATTTGCAATTCCTACAAAATTCGTATATTTTTTCAGTGGCAATTCTCTTTGTATCTGTTTCACAGTTTGTTCTATCATATATAAATTATCTAATAACCATTCCCCTGCAGGATGAATACCAATTCCTAATTTCAAGTGTTCATTTAACAAATTATATACCTCTTGTATGACTTTAAAACTCTCCAACATATGAGGCACTGGATATGTGTTCTTACTTGATTGTTGACTTAAACTATGACTTGAAGCCACCTTTTGTAGATGACTCTCTAACTGACTTTTATCAATTAAAGTTCCATTTATTTTTAAAGTTTTATATTCTTTCAAAAAAATTCCACTCCTTGCAAATATGTTTTACACATATTGTTTGCAAGAAGTGGAAATTTTATACTTTTAATATAAATAATATCTATTCCATTTCTCTTTCACTTTGATTGTTTACATTAGTTTTATCTTCATCTTTTATTATTTTTTCTATTTTTTGCTCTCTATATTGTGAAATAGCATTTACAAATCTGTCCTTATATATATCATCTACACCAACATAATTTTCTTGATTTTTAGAAATAGCATAATCTATTCCTGTTATAATAATATTTCCTAACTCAGTTGCTTCATTTTCTTCATATTTCTCAACTTTATCATCTTGGTAATAAATTCTAGTACTTGTACCATCGTCATTTCTAGTTATTATTTGTTTTTCTAAGTCTTCACCTTTTTGTATATTAATTGTATACACACCATTTTCATATTTTTGGCCACCATTGTTTCTCTGTCTTAAAATATTATCTCCATTCTCGGCTTTATCATTAAATACTTCAATACCATACAGTTCTTTATATATGTTTATATCTTCTGCTTTTAATTGTGTTTTATTATTTTCATTATACTTTTTGACAAACATATTTTTTACATATTCAAGAATTTTTTCTTTTGTATCTAAATCTTCTATTTGTTGGTATACTTTTCTTTTAACTCTATCTTGATCTACACGTACTCCATTAACGAATACTTCTCTTTGGTTATACTTATTATTATTTTCTATATTTATATTTTTTTCTGCTTCTGCTGCATCTATATCAATTGTATTTTCAGTCTGAGTAATGCCTTTATTTTTAGCAGAATCGAGCATTTTTGTACCTGTTGCACCTATTCCTATTCCTGCTGAAAGCCCTAATGCAACGAAAAATCCTCTAACTGCAAATTGTTTTTTCATTTTTTTTGCTATTTTTTCAATTATTTTATTTTCTTCTGCTCTTGATAATGTTTTCCCTTCTTCAGCCAATTTAGCTCTTCTTCTTTCTACAATTGGTCTAGCCTTTTGCTTCGCCTTTTTTATAAATAAACCTCTATTATTTTCTTCATATGTTTTTCTATCCATAATCTTTCCTCCTAAATTGATGTTACAATAAATTGTTTTAATTGTCAATGGTTAAACTAAGGAGAAATTTTGAGACACTAATGTTAGACTAAACAAAATTGACCAAAGGTATACACCATTGGTCAACTTTGTTTAGTTAATTACTCATAAAAATAATTAATAATTCCATTATAAATTCCCCATGCTAATCTATTTTGGTATGCATCATCTAATAGTTGTTGTTCTTCTTCTGGGTTTGATAAAAATCCACATTCCACAACAGCAGTAGGGATTTCAACATGTTTAATAATATAAATATTATCAATTTTCATAGCTACTCTATTATTTTCTTTTTGAATTGATTTATTTAAATTTTCTTGAATACTTTTTGCTAGTTTATTACTTTGTTCGTTTCCGTCTTTATAAAAGCACTGCCATCCATAATATTGTTGTTGCGGAATTTTATTTAAATGAATAGAAACAAAAATATCTGCTGAACTTTCATTTCCTATTTTTACTCTATTATGAATATCTGATATCTTCTTTTGTCTTAAAGTAGTACTGTCTAAATCATAAATTGCATTTTCATCTGATCTTGTTAGAATAACTGTACATCCACTTTGTTCTAATAAATTTTGTACCTTTAATGTTATTTTTAAGTTAGTTTCAGCTTCTGTCGTTCCATTACTACTTTCAGCCCCTTCATCTGGTACCCCATGCCCTGCATCTAATACGACTGTTTTTCCTGAGACTGGTGTTGACGTTGTTTCTACTGTATTACTGCTTTCATT
>CANQNU010000050.1 GCA_947625295.1 uncultured Clostridia bacterium
AAATAATAATCTCCTTTATCTGAATCCCAAATACTTCTAATTTCTTTTCCTTCAAAAAGATTTGAAATTGTTTCTAATCTATTTTTTTCCAATGGACATTCTCCTTTCTGCAAGTTATAACACCTCAAAAATTATATCTATATTATATCAAACATTTGTTTTTAACGCAATAGGTACTATAAAAAAATTAAAAATAATTTATCCTTAAAATAAAAAGAATCATCCTAGTTACATTAAAATTACATTAAAAATTGCTTTATACATCTTCCTTAATTTATATAATATTTATGTTATATATTCAATAAAATGTATAAGCATGAAATAATTGGAAATAATAATATAAATACATAAATTAAGGAGGTACTAATGAAAAATAGCAACCTAAAAAACATCGTAGTATTGAAAAATTTACCCTCTAATATAGTAGAAGAAGCATTTGTTATATTAAAATCAAATAAAGAAGCTAGAAAGCTAGAAAAAATTGAAAAAAATAAAAAAGTTCAAACATCTAATATACCAAAAGAAAATAAAGATTATGTGTTAAAAGAAGCAGAAATGATTATAGCAAATTATCTAACGAAAATAGAAAATAAAAAAGACAATGAGAGTAAAAAAACAAAGATAAATCAAAAATACAAAAGATTAAAAAAGTATGCATATATTTCAAGTGGAATTATATTATTACAAACAGTAATGTTAATGACCAGATAATCATAAAATACCTTTTCCTATCATATAGTTAAAAAGAAACTAAGGAAGAGGTGTTTTTTATGGAAAGGACAATGAGTGTAGAAGAAAAAATAAAAAGAGCAGAAGAAATATATGAAAGGAGAAAACAAGGAGACGTTAGAGCGTTTGCCACAGTAAATGTTAACGATAAGAAAGATATAAAATTATTAAAAAGAATAATAATACAACTTCTAGTATGCACTGTTATTTATTTAATAATTTATATGATAAATAAAAATGATTATCCATTTTCGAATGATTTTATAAACAAAGCAAACGAGGTGCTATCATATGATACCAATTTTATAGAAATCTATCAAAATATGCAAAATGCAATAATGGGATGGATGAACCAAAATCAAGATAATACTTCTCCAGAAAATTCTATTGGTGGAGCTGAAGAAACAGTAGAAGAAGATAATCAACAACAAAGTCAAGAAGAGGTAAATCAAGAGCAAACACAAAATAGTGAACAAGACACTAATCAAGCACAAGAAAATGTTTCAAATTTATCTCAAGCAGAGCAAGATATTATTAACGTCAAAAACACAACTACTTTTATAAAACCAGTAGAAGGAGTTATAAGCTCAAAATATGGACAAAGGGATACAGCGACAGGAAAAGTACCTAAAAATCATACAGGAACAGATATAGCTGCTAATATGGGAACGAAAATAAAAGCAGCATCAGATGGAGAAGTGGTATTAGCCTCAGAAGAAGGAGATTATCGGAAAACACTTAAAAATACAAATAGGAGAAGTTAGCATCATTTATGCACATTGTAATAATTTATATGTAAAACAAGGAGACAAAGTTGTACAAGGTCAAGAAATTGCAGAAGTTGGATCAACGGGAAATTCAACACGGACCACATTTGCATTTTGAAATTAGGATATCAGAAAGAACTGTTGATCCACAAAGTATTTTAGAATTATAGAGGAGAACAAAAATGCGATTTAAAATTGATTTAAAAATATTCATTTTCATGATTTTGTTTTTGTTCACAAGTCAAATAGAAACATATGCTACTATGATGATATTTGCAATTATACATGAATTTGGTCACCTGATAGCTGGACTAATTTTAGGAATGAAACCGGAAAAAATGGAAATTATGCCATATGGAGTTAGTATTTCTTTTAAAATAATGTTAGATGATTATAATAAAAAAATACATAATGGAAACTTATTAGAAATAAAAAAAATAATTGTAGCTTTAGCAGGACCTTTTACGAATTTATTAATTATTTTAGCAACATGGAATATAAATCAAAATGTATTTTCAAGCCTTATTATCATATATGCAAATATTTTATTAATTATATTTAATTTATTACCAATTTATCCTTTAGATGGAGGAAGAATTTTAAAAGGAATTTTACATATTATATTTGGAAAAAGAAAAGCAGAAAAATATATTAATCATATATCTTTTGTTAGTGTTATAATACTTACTTTAATTAGCAGTATTTTAGTATATTCTGTTAAAAATATTTCAATTTTTCTTATTATTTTAGTTTTATGGGGAATCTTTATAAAACAAGACATTATTGATAAAAGAAGAGATAAAATTTATAATTTAATACAAAAAACTATTGAAAATAACTAAAATAAATAGTAAACTAAAGAAAAAAGGAGAAATCAAATGATGAATAATAAATTGAAAAATAATAAAGGTATTACTTTAGTAGCTCTAACAATTACAATAATTATTATAATAATTGTAACAAATGTTGTTATATATAATGTGAAAGATAATTTAGGGATTGAAAAGTTAAGAAGTATGGAAAATGATATAGAGCAATTAAGTGATAAAATATCAACATATTATTCACAATATGGAACAATACCCTGTAAAATTGAATACGACAATATAACTAATATAGAACAAGCAGGATTAATTGGAGAAAATGACACAGGAAAATTTTATATTATAGATTTATCAGCAATTGAAAATCTAACATTAATATATGGTAAAGACTATGAAACTGCAAAGAATTGGACAACAAAAGAAGATATTAATGATACTTTTAATGATTTATATATTATTAATGAATCAAGTCATAATATTTTCTATGTAAAAGGTATTGAAATAGGAGGACAGGTATTTTATACAAACTATACCTCAGAAGATGTAGATAGTAAAAAAATAGATTTAAGATATGTAGAAAATATAAAAATACCAAATGGATATACTTATATAGAAGGTACAAAACAAACTGGAATTATTATAAAGAAAAATGACTCAGGAGATAAGTATACATGGGTAATAGAAAAGGAACAATGGGATAAATTACCAAATGAAATTCAGGCAGAAAATCAAGAAGAACTTATAAGAAGTGTAAATCTATATGGTGGATACTATAAAAACAATTCAACTAATGAAATAGTATATTTATCAATAGAAGAGAGCTGGTCAGAAGAGTACGATAAAACAGCAGAGTATAAAGACAAGAACGGTGACATAGCAATTATTCCACAAGGATTTAAAGTAAGTAAAACAATAGGAAAAAATACAATAAATCAAGGATTGGTAATTGAAGATAAAAATAAAAATAGTTATGTATGGATTAAAGTACCAAAAAGCATTTATGTAGATAGCAGATATACAAAAGATAATGATAACATGACAGTAAAATCAAGTGACGATTATACTGGAATATATAACATTCTAAGTACTTATGCAAGTGAATATAGAGATAATGGATATAAAGATGAATGGTATGCATTAGATGAAAATAATTTGATAACAGAAAATACTGAAAATTTAACAGATGCACAGAAAAAATTAAGTAATGGTTGTGGATTAACTTATAATCAATATAGAGATTTAAGAAATCAAATGCTAAAAAGTATTTATACAAATGGAGGATTTTGGATTAGTCAATATGAAATAGGTACAGATGATATTATAAAAAATAATAGCACAAGCAGTACTCCTCTAAGCCAAATGGCAAAATATCCATATAACTATATTACATGTATACAAGCACAAGAGTTAGCACAAAACATGAATTATTCTGACTTTAAAAGTAGTTTATTATTTGGAATACAATATGATTTAGCATGTAAATTCATAAAAGAAAATACAAATAAAACAAAAGAAGAATTGTTAGAAGATTCAACTACATTAGGAAATTATAAAAATTCTACATTTATAGCTAAGAATGGAAAATATTCTTCAGATGAAGGTGTAACTTATCAGCCAATACCTCAAAATTATGAAAAAGGTTCAAATGCAGTATTATTAACAACAGGGGCAAGTGAAAGAAACAGTATTTTAAATATATATGATTTAGCAGGAAATGTAGCAGAAATGACATTAGAACAAAGTAGCGATTCTACAAACAAAGTGACAATAAGAGGTGGAGATTATGCAGATGAAAAAAATGGACTAGCTATTCGTGAAAATGTATCTAATGCTAGTGCAGCAAATAATATAGGATTTCGTATAGGAATTTATTAATAAATCTTGATGTACGTACTTTGCTTGTTTGGTTGCTTACTTACATGGTTATTAGCAATTAAATATAGTAATACAAATAATAATATAGTAAACATCTATGAATAAATTAATTTTATAAATATTCATAGGTGTTTTTTGTATTTTTATGTAAAATACATTGACTTTTTGAGGTTTTCGTTATATGATATAGCTGTTAAAAATAAGTGTTTTTAAATCCTAAGGAGGAGAGTTATGGGAGAAGTAATTGTAATAACATCAGGTAAAGGTGGAGTAGGAAAAACAACAACGACAGCAAATCTTGGTTCAAGTTTAGCATTAGAAGGAAAAAAAGTAGTATTAATAGATACAGATATAGGACTTAGAAACTTAGATGTTGTTATGGGATTAGAAAATAGAATTGTCTATGATATTGTAGATGTTGTAGAAGAAAAATGTAAATTAAGACAAGCTCTAATTAAAGATAAAAGATTTAAAGAGTTATACCTATTACCAGCAGCCCAAACAAGAGATAAAAGTGCAGTAAATGAAGAACAAATGAGAAATTTAGTAAGCAAACTAAAAGAAGAATTTGACTATATATTAATAGACTGTCCAGCAGGAATCGAACAAGGATTTAAAAATGCAATTGCAGGAGCAAATCGTGCAATTGTAGTAACAACAGCAGAAATATCAGCAATTAGAGATGCAGACAGAATAATTGGACTTTTAGAATCATCAGAAATTAAAAATCCAGAATTAGTCATAAATAGAATAAGACCAAACATGGTAAAAAAAGGTGAAATGATGGATGTAGACGATATCGTAGACCTTTTATCAATTGACCTTATTGGTGTAGTACCAGATGACGAATACATTATCACACAAACAAATAAAGGAGAACCTGTTATTCAAAATAAAAAAGCACCATCAGGAAAAGCATATATTGAAATAGCGAAAAGAGTATTAGGTGAAAAAATAGAGGTAACAATTCCAGGAAGAGAAAAAGGATTTTTTGCCAAAATTAAGCGAATGTTTAAAAAACAATAAGGATTTGGGGGTAATTAGAAATCATGTTTGAAAGCATAATGAAATTTTTTAAAAAAAGAAATAAGGGAGAAAAAATATCATCAGGAAATTCAAAAGATGCAGCAAAAGAAAGACTACACTTAGTATTAATGCAAGATAGAGCAAATGTATCAGCAGACTTTTTAGAACTTATGAAACAAGAAATTATAGAAGTTATAAAAAAATATATCGACATAGATGAAAGTGCTATTGATGTTAGATTAACAAACAAAGAAAATGAAGATGGAACAAATGGAGCACCAGCATTATATGCAAATATACCAATTATGAATATAAAAAATGAAGCAAGGAAAATAGAATCAAAGCATGAAGATACTGTAAAAGAAGAAATAAATTCTAAGAAAAGTGTAAATCATAAAGAAAGCGATAATAAATCAGAAAGTAAAGAAGAAAAAAATTCAAACGAGATAAAAGTTGAAAAAGACGATAAAAACGAAGAAAATAAAAAAGATAAAGATGAAGAAGAAAAAATAAAAGAGCAACAAGAATTAAAAGAAAGCAATGAAAAACAAGATGAAAAGCAAGATGAAGAACAAACTGAAAATAAAGAAGAAAAAAGTGAAAAATTAGAAGAGACAGAAAAAATTGAAACAACAGAGAATAGCAAAGCAGAGAATTAATAGAGGCTAAAATATAAAAAATCAAAATAGAAACTTAAATAAAGTTTTCTAAAACAAAAGAAAAAATTAAATCAGAGAATTAAAGGAAAAAGAGTGGTTTAATGAGAAAAAGAGAATTAAAAAATTTAGAGTGGAGTATTATAATAATTGCAATTATCCTTTGTGTAATAGGGCTAGTTGCATTATTTTCTGCCACACAAGAAGCAGAACATGATGAATTTAATAAACAATGCATATGGTTTGCAATTAGTATTGTAGTAATGATAGTTATAATGATGATAGATTATGAAACAATAGCAAAAGTATCACCAATTTTATATGGAGGATTTATCATATTATTAATAGCAGTATTATTTACAACGCCAGTAAATGGTGCAACAAGCTGGTTTGACATAGGAGCATTTTCTTTTCAACCAGGAGAATTTGCAAAAGTATTTGTAATATTATTTTTAGCTCTAACAATTGTAAACATACAAAAAAAAGGAAAATCTGAAATTAATAAAATAACAAAGTTACTAATAATATTAGCAATTGCTGGATTACCAATACTATTAATTATAAAACAACCAGACTATGGAACTGCTGCAGCATTTGTAGTTGCTTTAGCACTAATGTTAATTGTAGCTGGAATAGATAAAAAATATATAATTATAACTAGCCTGATTATAGTTATTGCCGTACCAGCATTATATCAATTTATACTTCCAGAACATGCAAAAAAAAGAATAGATATATTTTTAAATCCAGAATCAGATCCAAGAGGAGCGGGATATAATATTATTCAATCAAAACTCGCAATAGGAGCAGGTGGACTTACAGGAATGGGACTATTAAAGGGAAATCAGACGCAACTAGGATTTTTATACCCAAAAACGACAGACTTTATATATGCAGTAATTGGAGAAGAAATGGGATTTATTGTAGCAGTAGCAATAATAATACTATATGTAGTTCTTATAGTTAAAAGCTTATATATAGCAAAAACAGCAAAAGATGAACTACGGCTCATTAATTGCAACAGGAATTACAGGAGTATTTTTGTTCCATATGATAGAAAATATACGGAATGGTAATGGGTTTACTTCCTATTACAGGAGTACCACTTCCATTTGTAAGTTATGGGGGAAGCTCACTAATAACCAACTTTATATGTATTGCATTATTAGCTAATATTAGTAGTAAAAGACAAAAAACAATATTTGTAAAATAATTTAGTTTTACTTCTTTGGAAAAGAAAAATACTAGGAGAAAGAAATGTTTTTAAAACAATTAAAAATAGGAAATATAGAATTAAAAAACAATATAATATTAGCTCCAATGGCAGGTGTAACAAACCTGCCTTTTAGAATTATCTGTGAAAAATTCAATCCAGGATTAGTATGTACTGAAATGGCAAGCAGTAAAGCAATTTTTCACAATGACCAAAAAACAAGAAGATTATTAAATACAGAAGGAGAAGTAAGACCTATAAGTATGCAAATATTCGGAAGCGATGAAGAAACTATGGGTTATGCAGCAAAATATGTAAGTAAAATAGCAGACATTGTTGATATAAACATGGGATGTCCAGCACCAAAAGTAGTAAAAAATGGTGATGGTAGTAAGTTACTATTGGACTTGAATCAAGCAAAAAAAGTAATAGAAGCAGTAGTAAAAAATTCAACAGTTCCTGTTACTCTTAAAATTAGAAAAGGTTGGGACAAAGAAAATATAGTAGCAACAGATATTGCAAAGATAGCCGAAGAAGCCGGGATTTCAGCTATTACGATACATGGAAGAACTAGAAGTGAAATGTATTCAGGGAATGCTGATTTAGACATAATAAAACAAGTAAAACAAAGTGTAAATATTCCTGTAATAGGAAATGGAGACATTATTGATGAAGAATCTGCATTAAAAATGTTTGAATATACGGGAGTAGATGGAATAATGATTGGAAGAGGAAGTTTTGGTAACCCATGGATTTTTGAAAAAATATTATATTTTTTAGAAACAGGAGAAAAACTACCAAATGTATCAAATGAAGAAAAACTAAAAATCATAAAAGAGCATATAGAACTTGCTATGCAAGAAAAAGAAGAAATTACAGCAATCAGAGAGATGAGAAAGCATATAGCTTGGTACACAAAAAATTTAAAAAATTCAAGTGAATTTAGAAATTCAATCAATAAAATAGAATCAAAATCAGAATTAATAAAACAGATAGATGAATATTTTGAAACTTTATAGAATAAAAATGTAGTAAATTATCATGATTTACTACATTTTTTTATGTTATAACAATCTATTAATAAAGTTTATTTAAAATAAAAAATATAGATAAAAAATATAGATAAAAAAATATTTAATCAAAAAATAAAAGTAAATTTTGATATATAAATTATGATAACTATAAAAATTGGAGGTATATTTTGAATAAGAAAAAAATATTTTTAATAATCATTTTATTAATAATTTTAACTGTTTCAATTTTTTTAATATTTTTTAATAATAAAGGGGCTAAAAATTATAAAATTGGTAATAATAGTAGTAGTCAAGAAATTGTAGATTACATTTTAAATATTAACTCATATGAAGCAATTGTAGAAATAGAAATAAATAGCAACAAAAATACCAATAAATATAAAATAAAACAACAATACAGTCGTAATGGAGAACATATGCAAGAAGTACTAGAACCAGAGAATATTGCAGGAATAAAAATTATAAAAGATGGAAATAAACTAAAAATTGAAAATAGCAATTTAAATTTAAGCACTGTATTTGAAAAATATGATTATATAGCTGATAATGCATTAGATTTAGAATCTTTTATTGAAAACTATAAAAATGATGCACAATCAAAATATGAAGAAAAAAATGAGCAAATAATTATGAAGACAGCTGATAGAAGCAATGAAAAAAATGTAAAAGATAAAACTCTATACATAGAAAAAAGCACAGGAAAACCACTAAAAATGGAAATAAAAGATACTAACAAAAATTCTTCTATTTACATAATATATAATGAGGTAAATGTAAATAGTTAGAATCAAATTAATTATTTCTTTACTTCAACTAATATTTAAAATGAAAAAAACATACTTGACAATATACTAATAGTAGGAGTGAAGAAGATGCAAATTAGAAGAGGAGATATGTTTTATGCTGATTTAAGCCCAGTAGTAGGCTCAGAACAAGGAGGAATTAGACCAGTTTTAATAATTCAAAATGATTTAGGAAATAAATATAGTCCAACAGTAATTGCAGCAGCAGTAACATCACAGATGGGAAAAACCAAATTACCAACACACATTGAAATAGATTCTTCTTCATGTGGACTAAAAAACAACTCAGTAGTACTTGCAGAGCAAATAAGAACGATTGACAAAAGTAGATTAAAAGAAAAAATAGGTCATATAGATGATGAAGAAATAATCGACAAAGTAAATAATGCTTTAGGAGTTAGCTTTGGACTGGGTGAATAATACAATTCTGCCAACAATTCCGGGTTTAAATGCCAACAATTCCGGGTTTAAATGGCAACCTTTTTATAGGTTGCCATTTAGATTCGGAAATTTTATTTTATGTAAAAAAGTTATTATCTAAAACCTTAGTAATTCTTGAACGTAGAAAAGTAATTAGATAGAATAAAAATATATCTAATATATAAAATTTAATATGCAAAAAAAGTAAAAAGCAAAAGAAAAACGGAGGAAAAAGAGAATGAAAAAGGTAGTAGAAAGAACAGAACAAAAATCGATGAAAGCTAAATTAGAAAAAACAAAAGGAATCACACTAATAGCACTAGTAATAACAATAATAGTACTATTAATATTAGCAGGAGTAACAATAGCGAGTATAACAGGAGAAAATGGAATACTTCGGAAGAACACAAAGTGCAGTAAAAACAAATAAATATGCAGAAGCAGAAGAAAAAGTAAACTTAGCGGTATTAGGATCATATGGAGCAGATGGAGAAATAGATAATGAATTGCTAAAAGAAAATATAAATAATATAGATGGTATATACGAACCAGTAGGAGACGATGAAGTATCAAGTGAACTTTTCGAAATAATAGTAGACGGATATGCATTTACAATACAGAAAAATGGACAAGTAGAGGGAGATACAGAACTAGCAACTCCAGATGAACTACCAGAAAATACAGAAGGTATAGAGGCAGGAGAAAGAGTACAATTAGAAGAAAGTTGGCAAGGAGAAAGCCAAGCAAAAACAACAGTATATGCAATATCAGACGGAAAAG
>CANQNU010000051.1 GCA_947625295.1 uncultured Clostridia bacterium
ATAACATCTAAAATAAAAGAAGAATACAATTTAAATGACGAAATGTATAATGAATTATACGAAAACGGAGGGCTAGCCTTTCACTTAAAATTCATGTACCCACAAACTATCACAAACAGGAGGTTGTGATATTGGAACAAGACCAATAGACTTACATTTAAAAGTTTTTGAAAAATTAGGAATAAATATTGGAAAAAACTATGGAAATATTAGTTGTAGTTGTGATAAAATAATAGGAGAAAAAATAGACCTTGATTTTCCAAGTGTAGGAGCAACAGAAAATGCAATTCTAGCAAGTTGCTTAGCAGAAGGAACAACTATTATAACAAATGCAGCCAGAGAACCAGAAATTATTGATTTACAAAATTTCTTAAATAAAATGGGAGCAAAAATCAAAGGAGCAGGATCCAATCAAATAGAAATCAAAGGAGTAAAAACTTTAAAAGATGTAAGTTATAACATTATGCCAGACAGAATAGAAACAGGAACATTTTTATGCTTGGCAGCAATGACAAACGGAAAAATCATACTAGAAAATGCACAGAGCAATTATATTACTCCACTAATAGATAAGTTAGAAGAAGCAGGATGTAAATTTGAAATACAAAAAAACGAAATTGAAATAGAAGCTCCAAAAAAATTAAAAGCAGTTAATATCAAAACAATGCCATATCCAGGATTTCCAACAGATATGCAATCTATATTTGCAACAGCAATGACAGTAGCAAAGGGAACATCCATTGTTGTAGAGAATATATTTGAAAATAGATATAAATATACACAAGAACTAATAAGAATGGGTGCAAAAATTAATGTAGAAGGAAAAACAGCAGTAATAAAAGGAGTAAGAAAACTATATGGAGCAAATGTAAAAGCAACAGATTTAAGAGGAGGAGCATCATTAGTATTAGCAGCTACATGCGCCAAAGGAACAACAAAAATAGAAAATATAGAATACATTCTAAGAGGATATGAAAAATTTGATTACAAATTACAACAACTAGGAGTAAATATTATGATAAAATAGAAAAAAGGGTGTAATAGATAATCTTTTACACCCTAACTATAAAAGGAGGAATATAATTGTCTAAGATAAAAGAAAAAAAGAATGAAAATTTTTATTATATGAAAAATGGACAAGATATAGATCAAAAAGTGTTACGAAAAAATGAAGAAAAAAAGAAAAGAGAGCGAGAGAAAAGAATCCAAAATAAGAAAAAAGAAAAAGAATTTAATATAGAAGATGAAGCAGTTATTAAGATGACAAATAAAAACAATTTAAAAAAAGAAGCTATTCATAGAAAAAAAATGTTAATAGAAGAGAAGAAAAAACAAAAAAGAAAAAAAAGAATAATATTAATAACAAAAATAGTTTTAATAATAGGAATAGTAAGTGGAGGGACTATTTTTGCAATGACATCACCTATCTTCAACATAAAAGAATTACAAGTTTTAAACAATGAAATCGTTAGCAGTGAAGAAATTATAAGTTTATCAGGATTAAAGACAAATGAAAATATCTTTAAATTCATAAAAGAAAATGTAAAAGAAAAAATAAAAGAAAATGCATATATTGAAGATGTAAAAATCCATAGAAAGATACCAAATATTATACAAATTGAAATAATAGAAAGAAAACCTAAATATAGTGTTGACTTTATGGGAAAATATGCTTATATTAATACACAAGGATATATATTAGAAATTTCTGATGACAATAAAGGACTTCCAATTATACAAGGAGTGCACACAAGTGAAGAAGAGATTATACCAAATAAAAGATTAGCAACAGACGACTTAGTAGCATTAGAAGATATAATAAAAATAATGAATATAGCAAAAGAAAATAATCTAGACAATAAAGTTACAAGCATTGATATTAGTGAAAAAAATTCTTATAGCATATATGTAGAAGAAGAAAAGAAAAGAATTCATTTAGGAGACAATAGTAATTTAAGTAATAAAATATTATATGCAATAGCTATTATAGAACAAGAAAAAGGAAAAGAAGGAGATATCTATGTTCATGGAGATTTAAACAACAAATTCCAACCATATTTTAGAGAAAAGGTATAAAATAAAAATTGTATTTATTATATAATTATTAGAATAGGAGATTAACAATGAATAAAAAAGTTATAAGCATTGTTTTAGGCATTATGTGTTTTGCTTTAACATTTGGAATATGTGTACAAGTTAGAACAGTTAAAAATTCGAATTCAACAGTAAGTCAAAATTATGAAGAAAATAATTTAAGAGCAGAAGTATTAAAATACAAAGAAAGATATGAAAACAAATATCGAGAATTAGAAAAAGCAGAAGATCAACTAGAAAAAGAAAGACAAAGTTCAACACAAAACAATGAAGAATTAGAAAGAAGAGAAGAAGAGATTAAAAAAGGAAATAAGATGATTGGATTAAGTGAAGTAACAGGACCTGGAGTAATCGTCACACTTAGTGATAGTAAACAAGAAACCAATAGTGTATTAAATCCAAGTTCATTGTTAGTTCACGATGCAGATGTATTAAGTGTTATAAATGAACTAAAAAATGCAGGAGCAGAAGCCATTTCAATTAATGAACAAAGACTTGTTCCAACAAGTAGTATTTCTTGTGGAGGCAATATAATTGATATTAATGGTGAAAAAGTAGGAGCGCCTTTTGAAATAAAAGCAATAGGATTACCAGAACAATTATCTTCTTTAACAAGGCAAGGGGGATATTTAGAATTTTTAAGAAATGATAGTATAGGAGCGGAACTAAAAAAATCTAATAATATTACAATACCAAAATATACTGGACTAATATCATACCAATATGCGAAAACAGTAGAATAGGAGGAAAATATGAAGAAGATGAAAAAAGGCAAAATTACGATGACAGTTACAATTGGAATAGCATGTTTTGCATTAGCATTGATTATGACAATGCAGTTTAAAATAGTAAATGAAACAGACATTACTTCAATTGAAAATATGAGAGAATCTGAATTAAGAACAGAACTTGCAAACTGGAAATCTAAATATGAAGAAACTAATCAACAATACGAAGAAGTAACAGAAAAAATAGAGGAATATAAAAATAATAAACAATCAAATGAAGAAACAGAGAAATTGGTAAATCAAGAATTAGAACAAGTACATCTATTATTAGGAGAAACAGATGTACAAGGAGAAGGTATAGAAATTACTTTAAGAGAAACAAACAAAGAAGAAATAAGTAGAATAACTTCTGATGATTTGATACTAATTGTAAATACATTGAAAAATGCAGGAGCAGAAGCAATATCAATAAATGATGAAAGAATTATTAATATGTCAGACATAGTAGATATTAATGAAAGTTTTATAAAAGTAAATGGACAACGAATATTAGCACCATACATTATAAAAGCAATAGGAAATCAATCTTATTTAGAAAGTGCACTAATTGGTAATGGAGGACCAATAGACGAAATGAAGAAAATAGGACAAGATGCAAGCTTACAAAAAGAAAACAGGATAAAAATAGAAAAATACAATAAAGAGATTAAAATGAAATACATACAGTAGTTAAATAAAAAATCAGTATATTAAAAATAATAATAGGAGGAATAAAAAATGATTTTTATAGCAATATTGATAGGATGCGTTGTAGGAGCATTAATAGGTATGAATGCACCAATGATTTCATATACATATTCAAGTTATTTAGCAATAGCAATTATAGCTGCACTTGATTCTGTTTTTGGAGGAATCAATTCAGTAATTAATAAAAATTTTGACTTAAAAATATTTTTGACAGGATTTTTTGGAAACGCAATACTTGCTATACTATTAACTATATTAGGACAGAAATTAAATGTAGATATTTATTTAGCAGCTATTGTTGTTTTTGTAGGAAGAATGTTTCTTAATTTAGCAATTATCAGAAGATACTATGTAGATAAATGGTCAAATATGTTAAAAAAAGATAATAAAGAAACATCTGAAACAGAAGACTAAAACTTAAGAAATAATTAATACATAAAAAAAGGCAGGATTTTATCCTGCCTAAATTAATACAAAAATACAAGAAAATATTACAATAAGATTACAAAAATATTACAAAAATATAACAAATCCTATTGACATTTGTTTTAAAATGTAATATATATACATTTAAGAAATTAATAGTAAAAAATGGAGGAATTAACTTGGCAATAGGAGATATCATAGTAGGTATTGACATAGGAACAAGTAAAGTATGCACAGTTATAGGGGAAGTAAATAACTTTGGACAAATAGAAATTTTATGTAATACCTCATATAAATGTAGTGGACTAAAGAAAGGTAAAATAATAAATGAAGATGAAATAGCATTAAGTATAGCAAAAACTATCAAAGATGCAGAAGAAGAAACAAACCTAAAAATAAACTCAGCATATGTAACAATACAAGGTAAACACGTAACAATTGTACAAAATAGTATTACCAAAGAAGTAAAAGACAAGTATTCTGGAATATCAATAAAAGATGTACAAAATGCAATAATACAAGTAAAAGATATAGAAATCCCAGATGACAAAACATTAATTGATATCGTACCTGATAAAATAACATTAGAAAATGGAACAGTTGTAACAGACCCAGTAGGAAATTTAAGTTCACATTTTACTATAAGTGCACAAGTCATATTAGCAGAAAAAGAATATGTAAGAAAATTAAACAATATATTCAAGAAAACAGGGTTAGAAATAGATGGAATAGTACCAATTACATTAGCAGAAAGAAACCTAGTATTAGATAAAAACGAACTACATGACAACATAATGCTATTAGACATAGGAGCAGGAAATACTGACATAGGAATATTTGAAGGTTCAACATTTATTTATACAAATTCTATTCCACTAGGAGGAGACAACATAACAAATGATATAGCACTTGTTTTAAATATATCAGAAGAAGAAGCAGACAAACTAAAAAGACAATATGGATTAGCACTAAAATCTTTTATTGATAATGACAATGATATAATTTTAAATACTTCAAGGGACGAAAATAAAAATAGAATAATTAAAAGTTCAGAACTAATTGAAATTATAGAAGCCAGAATTGAAGAAATATTCTCAATTGTTAACAAAGATATTATAAACCAAGGGGTAAAGCAAAAAATTAACAACGTTATTTTAACTGGTCAAGGAATAGTCAATATAAACAAAAGCGACGTAGCAGGAAAAATAAATCTAAACATACCAGTAAAAATATCAACAGGAAGATTAGTAAGTACTGTAAAACCAGCATATAGGACTAGCTATGCATTAGTTAGATATATAGCAGCAAGACCTTTTGCAAAAACAGTATCAAGTGATATAGATACACAAAACAATGAGAGTTTTGTAAAAAATATATTAGAAAGAATAAAAGAATTTTTCTATTCATAAAAAGTTATTAAATTTAAAAATATATATTAAATAAGGGAGGAAAACTAAATGATGGAATATAATGACGATAATAATATTTCAATGATGGATGGAACAGCTACTATAAAAGTCATAGGTGTAGGAGGAGCAGGAAATAATGCTGTTAATAGAATGATAGATTCAGGAATAAGAGGAGTGGACTTCATTGCTGTTAATACAGATAGACAAGCACTTCAAACATCAAAAGCAAGTACAAAAATACAAATAGGAGAAAAAATAACAAGAGGATTAGGAGCAGGAGCAAATCCTGACATTGGAGCACAATCTGCAGAAGAAAGTAAAGCAGAAGTAGCAGAAGTATTAAGAGGAGCAGACATGGTATTTGTTACAGCCGGAATGGGTGGAGGGACAGGTACAGGAGCTGCACCAATAGTAGCACAAGCTGCTAAAGAAATGGGAATTTTAACAATAGGAGTTGTTACAAAACCATTTACATTTGAAGGAAAGAAAAGACTTTCACAAGCAGAACGTGGAATTGAAAGTTTAAAAGGAAAAGTAGATACATTAGTTGTAATACCAAATGATAAGCTATTACAAATTATTGATAGAAAAACATCTATTATAGAAGCATTTAAATTAGCAGATGATATATTAAGACAAGGTGTACAAGGTATCTCAGATTTAATCGCAATACCAGGACTTGTTAACTTAGACTTTGCCGATGTAAAAACAATAATGCTAAATCAAGGAATGGCACATATGGGTGTTGGAAAAGCTTCTGGAGAAAATAGAGCAGAAGACGCTGCAAAAGAAGCAATTCAAAGTCCACTATTAGAAACTTCAATAGAAGGAGCAAAAGGTGTTATTATTAACATCACAGGTGGAGAAGATTTAGGATTACATGAAGTAAATACAGCAGCAGAACTTGTTCAACGTAGTGTTGACCCTGAAGCAAATATCATATTTGGTACAGTTACTGATCCAAGCATGACAGATGAAATTCAAATTACAGTAATAGCAACAGGATTTGAAAAAAATGAACCAATATCAAGTATTGGCGTAGATAATATAGTTTCAAAAACATGGGAAAAGAAAATTAATTCAATACCATCAAATACAGATGCAAGTGCATCTCAAAACGATTTAGATATTCCATCATTTTTAAGAAAAAACAAAAATAAGAATATGTAATGAAACACAAAAAAGTTGATATAGAATATATCAGCTTTTTTTTTGTCGATTTTTTCTTTTTTTCGCCAATAAGAAAAGACAATCTTTTTAAATAAAACATAGTACAATATGATTGCAGGTGATGGTATGACAATTTATATAGATATAGTATTAATTGAAAATTTATTAATGAATTATATTATTCTATATGCAGTAGGAATTATTTTAAAAAAACAAATAAAACATATAAGATTAATCTTATCAAGTTTTATAGGAGCTATATATTCAATTGTTGCTTATATGTCAATATTAGAAATCTATTCAAGTATGTTTTTGAAAATTGTATTATCAATTGTAATAGTTTATATATCATATAATCCACAAAATGCTAAACAATTATGGAAAGAAGTTTTAATTTTTTATATGACTTCATTTGTATTTGGAGGAGCAGCATTTGCATTAATATATATTATAAAACCACAAGATATTTTTATGAAAAATGGACTATTTCTAGGAACTTATCCATTAAAGACGATATTATTAGGAGCAATTGTTGCATTTTTTGTTATTATTACATCATTTAAAATTGTAAAATCAAAAATATCTAAAAAAGACATGTTCTGTAAGGTTAAAATAAAAATAAATGAAAATGAAATCGAAACAAAAGTAATGATAGATACAGGTAACTTATTAAAAGAGCCAATTACAAACACACCAGTTATTGTTTTAGAACATACACTTTTATATGATTGCATACCAAAGGAAATTTTAAACAATTTAGAAAATATATTAGGAGGTGATTTTGAAAAAATACCAAAAGAAATAAAAGAAGAATACATATCAAAATTAAAAGTAATACCATTTTCCTCTTTAGGAAAACAAAATGGTATGTTAGTAGGGATTAAACCAGAATACATAATAATTGAAAAGGAAGAGAATAAAAAGAAAATTAATAATGTAATCATAGGAATTTATAATAAGTCTTTAACAAAAAAAGGAGAATACAGAGGACTAATAGGGATAGAACTACTATAAATACATAGTAAATAATAAAAAAATTTACAGTATCAAATAAATGATATTATGAAAGATATGAAATATAGAAAGGTTTATAGGTAAAACCTTATTAGAAAACCTAAATATATTATATAAGGAGAAATAATTCAATAGTTGAATTTTAAAAGATTGAATTATAATTGAAAATATGAAAATAGTAGATTTATTAAAAAATAGTATTAATACTATTTGCGCAAAATATTTAAATGATAAGAACGAAATAGAATATCTTCCTATTTTCTATATTGCAGGAAGTCAAACTTTGCCAGCACCATTATCTCCAAAAGAAGAAGCAGAGCTAATTGAACAATTAGGAAAAGAAGATAATCTAGCAATCAGACAAAAATTAGTAGAAAGAAATTTAAGATTAGTCGTATATATTGCAAAGAAATTTGAAAACACAGGAATAGGAATAGAAGATTTAATTTCAATAGGAACAATAGGCTTAATGAAAGGAGTTAATACTTTTAATTCAAATAAAAATATAAAATTAGCAACTTATGCATCAAGATGTATTGAAAATGAAATTTTAATGTTTTTAAGAAAAAACAATAAAACAAAAGGAGAAGTGTCAATAGATGAACCACTTAATAAAGATGGAGATGGTAATGAACTGCTATTATCAGACATATTAGGAACAGATGCAGACATAACATCTAGAAATTTAGAAGATGAAGTAGATAAAACCTTATTAAGAGCTTCTATTCAAAAATTAAATCATAGAGAAAAAGACATAATGGAAATGAGATTTGGATTCAAAACAGGAAAAGAAAAGACTCAAAAGGAAGTTGCAGACGAATTACGGAATTTCTCAGAGTTACATATCTAGATTAGAGAAAAAAATTATTGGAAAGATGAAAAAAGATATTAGTAGTAAAATAGGGTAAAACATATGCTACTTAAAAATGATATTTTAATATTCATATTAAAATATCAACAAAAAAATTTACAGATTTTTAGAATTTTTGAATAGTTCCTACAATTTCACTATAAAATATAAAAACATTATTCTCTTTGAGCTATTTATAAAAGAAGCATAAAAAAACCTTTTTTGGAAATACTTTAAATAAGTATTTTTAAAGGAGGTTTTTCTTTTGTTAAACAACAAAGTTGAAATATGTGGAGTAAACACATCTAAATTACCATTATTAAGTAAAGAAGAAAAAGAAGAACTATTTGTAAAAATAAAAGCAGGAGATGAACAAGCAAGAGAAACATTCATTAATGGAAATTTAAGACTAGTATTAAGTGTTATACAAAGATTTTATGGAAGAGGAGAAAGCGCAGATGATTTATTTCAAGTAGGATGTGTAGGCCTAATAAAAGCAATTGATAATTTTGATTTAACTCAAAATGTACAATTTAGCACATATGCTGTACCAATGATTATAGGCGAAGTAAAAAGATATTTAAGAGATAATAACAGTATTAGAGTTAGTAGGTCAGTAAGAGATTTAGCATATAAAGCTATACAATTTAAAGAAAGATATACAAAAGAACACGGAAAAGAGCCAAATATAGAAGAAATAGCAAAAGAATTAGGAGTAGAAAAAGAAGATGTTGCATTTAGCTTTAACGCAATTCAGGATCCAGTCTCATTACAAGAACCTGCTTATAATGATGGAACAGAAAGCATTAATATAATGGAACAAGTAAAAGACACTAAAAATACAGATGAATTATGGGCAGAAAACATGACTATTATGGGTGCAATGCAAAAGCTAAATGAAAAAGAAAGAATGATTATTAATAAAAGATTTTTTGATGGAAGAACTCAAATGGAAGTAGCAGACGAAATAGGAATATCACAAGCACAAGTTTCAAGACTAGAAAAAAGTGCAATTCAACATATAAAAAGATTTTATAAATAATATTATTTTGTAATATTACGGTACTTTTTTGAAAAAAAATAAATATATATAATTTAGAAGGAATAAGGATGGAAAAATAATTCTTTTTCCACTAAATTTATATCCTGGAAGGAATGATAGTAAAATGGGAGATAAAGGATTAGATTTTAAACACAAAGAAGTAGTTAATATTACAAATGGAAAAAGACTAGGCTATGTCCAAGATGTATGTGCAGATTTAGAAACAGGAACTATTACTCATATCATTGTTCCTGGTAGTAATAAAATATTAAATTTATTTTCTTCTAATAATGATGTTGTGATACCATGGAAAAATATAAAATGCATTGGAGATGATTTAATTTTAGTAGAAATATAAATATTTTATATTTCTATGGCCTTAAAGATTGTTTAATTGTATTTTTCATAATGTAAAATGATTCATAATTATGTTTTTTATAATACCAAATGCTTTATAATTATATTTTTCATAACTTTGTGTGTCGCAACTTACATAATAAAAGTAAG
>CANQNU010000052.1 GCA_947625295.1 uncultured Clostridia bacterium
ATATAGATTATATTAAATATTAAAAAATAAAGAAAGGAGTAGTATGGTTATTTAAGTTATTAAATATATCATACAAGAATGATATGAAAGATAAAAGAATAGAAAAATTAGCTAATAACTTATTGAACCATTCAATTAGTTTGCAACCAAATGAAGATATTTTAATAGAAGTTTTAGGAGAAGATGGAATCCCTCTTGCAAAAGAATTGATTGTACAAGCAGAGAAAATAGGAGCAAGAGCATATTTTAATATTATAGACTATGAAATATTAAGGGCAATGCTTAAAAATTGTACGGAAGAGCAAATTAAGAGATATGCAAAATTTGATTTAGTTAGAATGAAAGATGTAGATTGTTACATTGGAATTAGGGCCACAAAGAATATAGCAGAATTAAATGGAATTGAAAATGAGAAAATAGAATTATATAACAAGTATTATACATTACCAGTACATTTTGAAGAAAGAGTTAAAAATACTAGATGGTGTATATTAAGATATCCAAATAATTCTATGGCACAGATGAGTAATATGAGCTTAGAAGAGTTTGAAGACTTTTATTTTGATGTTTGTAATGTAGATTATGATAAAATGTCAAAATCGATGGACGTCTTAGTAAATTTAATGAATAAAACAGATAAAGTTCATATTATTGGTAAAGAAACAGATTTGACATTTAGTATCAAAGGAATACCAGCTGAAAAATATTGTGGAAACTTTAATATTCCAGATGGGGAAGTAGCTTCAGCGCCAATTAAAGATAGCGTAAATGGATATATCACTTATAACACAGAAACATCGTATAATGGTAAGAAGTTTAATAATATAAAATTTGAATTTGAAAACGGAAAAATAATAAAAGCAACAGCTAATGATACTGAAGAATTAAATAAAATATTAGATACAGATGAAGGCGCAAGATATATAGGGGAATTCGCAGTAGGGTTAAATCCTTATGTTGAAAAACCAATAGGAGATACTTTATTTGATGAAAAAGTAAAAGGAAGCTTTCATTTTACACCAGGTGACAGCTTAGAAGAAAGTGATAACGGAAATCGTTCTAGTATTCATTGGGATATTGTAATGATTCAAACACCTGAATATGGAGGAGGAGAAATTTGGTTTGATGACGTTTTAGTTCGTAAAGATGGAAAGTTTGTATTAGATGAATTAAAATGTTTAAATCCTGAAAATCTAGAGTAATTTAGCGTAAAAGGGGACATCTTTTTTGATATTATAGGAATTAGTAAAATTCAGATATAAATTTATAATTTATATCTGAATAAAAGTAATAACAAAATTGTCAAGAGAACTAGTCTCTTTTGGCATCTTTGTCATAAAATGAAACTCTTTAAAATAGACTTAAAAAAAAGAATATTTTAAGGAGTTTTTATTAGTGGAAGAGATTTTAAGAACAACATTATTAGGATTATTTTTTGGTACTTTTGGTACTACACTAGGGGGAATTATAGGAGTTGTAATAAAAAAACACTCAAATAAATTTTTAAGCTTTATATTATCTTTTGCATCAGGTTTAATGATGGCAGTTATTTGCTTTGATTTAATCCCAGAGGCTTTAGGAATTAGTAAGATTATAAATGTAATTGTAGGGATATTTATTGGAATTATTGCAATGATATTTTGTGATTTATTGGTGGAGAAAAAATTCAACACCAATAAAAGGTTTGCAAAAGAAAAAAATACATTATTAAAAACAGGAATTATTGTTTCAATAGGACTCGCAATTCATAATTTTCCAGAGGGGTTAGCAATACGGGAGTGGATTTGAAGCTTCAATGAAATTAGGTTTAAGCTTAGCCTTAGCAATTTGCTTGCATGATATACCAGAAGGTATATCAATGGCAGTTCCAATGAAAAATGGAGGAATGAAAATAGGAAAAGTAATATTCTATGTAATATTATCAGGAATAACAACAGGAATAGGAGCATTTTTTGGAGCAATAGTAGGATCCATATCCAAAGAAATAATCTCAATATGTCTTAGTTTTGCAGCAGGAGCCATGTTATACATCGTATCAGGAGAATTAATACCAGAATCAAATAAGCTATATCACGGAAGAATGACAGCTATTCGGAAATATGATAGGATTTATTATAGGAATTTTAGCAACAGGAATTTAGGGAAAATAGGAACATTTTTTGTATTTTTTCAAAAATAAGAATTGCAAAAAATGTTCCTAAATACCTCTAAAACCCTATTGTTAATTTTTTTGAAAAATATACGAAAATATGTTTTGAAAAAGTTGCAAATTTTATTGACTTTTAAAAGTAACAATTGTATAATGCATATTGTAATTTTTGATATATTTTAATAAAAAATAAAGAAATGACGTATCCCTTAGGTCAAGGAGTGTGTCCTCTTTAGTCATAATTAAAAGGAGAAAAGAATGCAGGAAATTTTAAAAGGATTAAATGAAAAACAATACGAAGCAGTAACATATACAGAAGGTCCTTGTTTAGTAATAGCTGGGGCTGGAAGCGGAAAGACAAAAGTGCTAACTCATAAAATAGCATATATCATAGGTGAAAAAGGCGCACATCCATGGGATATTTTAGCAATTACGTTTACTAATAAAGCTGCAAATGAAATGAAAGAGAGAATAGCGAATTTAGTAGGAGAAGTTGCTAAAGATATTTGGATGGGAACTTTTCACTCAATTTGTGTTAGAATTTTAAGAAGGTTTATTGATAGAATAGGATTTGACAGTTCATTTATAATTTTTGATACATCAGACCAAAGAACTTTAGTAAAAAATTGCCTAAAAGACTTAGCAATTGATGATAAAATGTTTACAGATAGAAGCGTTTTATCAGAAATCAGCAATGCAAAAAATGAAATGCTAGAGCCGGAACAATATACAGTAAGGTCAAATGGGGATTTTAGAAAAGAAAAAATAGCAACAGTATATGAATTGTATCAAAAAAGGTTAAAAGAAAATAATGCTATAGATTTTGATGATATTATTAATTACACTATAAAAATACTAATGGAAAATCCAGATGTACTAGAATATTATGCAAAGAAATTTAAATATGTATTAGTAGATGAATATCAAGATACAAATAAAGCACAATTTACATTAATCACTTTATTTGCTTCAATGAATGGTAACATAACTGTAGTAGGAGATAATGACCAAGGAATATATAGCTTTAGGGGAGCAGACATTTCAAATATATTAAACTTTGAAAAAGATTTTCCAGGAACAAAAATTATTAAGCTTGAACAAAACTATAGATGTACAGGAAACATTTTAAAAGCAGCAAATGCAGTAATCAAAAATAATGAAGTAAAATATAAAAAAGAACTGTGGACTCAAAATGAAGAAGGAAATTTACCAAAAGTATATTTAGCAGACAATGAATATGATGAGGGCGCATATATTGTAGAACAAATTGAACATTTAAAAAGACAAGAATATTATAAATATTCAGACTTTGCAATATTATATAGAATGAATACACAATCAAGAGCTATAGAAGATATTTTTAGAAGGGAAAATGTTCCTTATAAAATTATTGGAGGGCTAAAATTCTATGAAAGAAAAGAAATAAAAGACACTATTGCATATCTAAGATTAATTCAAAATAGTGCAGATAATCTAAGTTTAAAAAGAATCATTAATGAACCTAAAAGGGGAATAGGAAAAACAAGTTTAGATAAAATTGAACAAATTGCAAATGCTAATGAAGTTTCTATGTATGAAGTAATAAAAAATGCAGAACAATACGGACTAAACAGAGTATATTTAAATTCAAGAGAATTTATAAACATTATAGAAGATTTGAAAAATAAGAAAGAAGAATTAAGTATTTCAGAACTTATAAAACTAACATTAAAAAAATCAGGATATACAAAGGCTTTAGAAGATGAAAAGACAGTTGAAGCTGAAAACAGAATTGAAAACTTAAATGAGCTTTTAACAGTAGCAATAGAATTTGAAGAGCAATTTGCAGAAAACTCATTAAGTGAATTCTTAGAAGGAATAACACTATCTAGTGATATTGATAATTTAGAAGAGGAAGAAGAATCTGTTACATTAATGACTTTGCATAGTGCAAAAGGACTAGAATTTCCAGTTGTATTTTTAGTAGGAATGGAAGAAGGAATTTTCCCAGGACATCAATCAATGAATGAACCTAAAGAACTAGAAGAAGAAAGAAGACTTTGCTATGTTGGAATTACAAGAGCAAAAGAAAATCTATTCTTAACTTGTAGTAAACAAAGAACAATATTTGGTTCAACTAGTTATAACCCAACATCACGTTTCTTAAATGAAATACCAGAAGAGTTACTAGAAGGATATGAAGAAGCTTTTGGAGGAAATCATAAAGAAGAAATATTTGAAGATTCTAATTATAGTTGGGCATATGGAAGAAAACAAAAAGGTAACATAACAACATATAAGATTGAAGAAAAGCAACCTGTTACTGCAACAAGTAAGTCTTCAAATGATAGCAATTTCATGTTTAGAACAGCAGAAAGTTTTTTAAGTAATTTAAACAAAAAGTCAAATTATGAAGTAGATCTATCACAATATAGACCAGGAGTTAGAGTTTTTCATAAGAAATTTGGAGAAGGAACAATTAATATGGTAGAACCTGAAGGAGACGATTTAAAAGTAGACATAAATTTCGATAAAGTAGGACATAAAAGATTAATGGCTAAATTTGCAAAATTAGAAGTGATTGACTAATATGAAACTAAATCATACAGAATATAAATATAGTAATAACTATAATTTATAAAGTAAAAACCAGCTTGTGTTCAAAAGCTGGTTTTTTTGAAAGTTTTTTATGATTCATGCTTTTTTAATAATAATAACTTTGTTGATTAAGAAAAAGAGACACAAAAATAAAAGTGTATAAAAAAATTAAAATTTGTTAATAATAAAGCGAGAAGTATGAAAAGAAAGGAAGGATAAAAATGGCAGACCTAAATCAAGTAGAATTACAAAACTTAAGACATCTAATAGGAGCACATGAAACGGCATATCAAAAGTTAAATACATTTTCATCTCAAGCGGTAGACCCACAAATTAAGCAACTATTTACAAAATCAGCGCAAGATGCATTAAATACAAAACAAAAATTAATGAGTTTTCTAAATAATTAACAAGGAGGTAAAAAAGTGGACGAAAAAACAATGGTAAATGATATTTTAGGAAGCGTAAAAGCAGACTTAACAGCATATCAAACAGCGATATCAGAAGCAGAGAATATGCAATTAAGACAAACATTTCAACAAATAAGAAACAATGACGAAAGTTTTCAATATGAACTATTTAAGATAGCACAAGCAAAAGGATATTATATACCAGCACAAAAAGCAACTGTAACAGAAATAAATACAGTAAAAACAGAATTGCAACAATAGTATAAAAATGCCAAAAGGTGTCAGAGAGGCTGGTCTTTTTGACACTTTTATTATTATTTTATTTAGCTATAAATTATAAATTTATTTAATGATTGGATTATGCTATAATATAAACAAATTCGATAATTTATAACTAAATGGTATTATAAGATTAGTTTCTTTTGACACAAAAAATTAAAAATAAGAGATAAAATGAAAAAAAAGAAGATAATAAATAAAAAACAAATAAAATTTACGAAAATCGCTCCTTTTTATCTTTGCAAAAAAACATTTATTACAATATTATTACAATAGTGTAACAAATGTAAAATTTGATTTAAGGTTATACAAAGGAGTTTTTTTATGTTTAAAAAGATAATGATACATACGAAGAGAGGAATAAAGTTCATAGTTTTATTTATGATAGCATCTTTTTTAATAGTAGGTGCAGTTGCTTTTTTGTATAAACCTACATATAGTGTGTATATAAATAATGAACAAGTAGGATATACGGAAAATAGAACTGAATTACAACATAAAATTAATAGTTATATAGAAAATGGGGAAGATAGCAGTAATGTAGCTTTCGTACAAGTAGGAAATCTTCCAGAGTATAAATTGTGTTTATTAAAAAGAAATGTAGTTACAAATGATGATGAGATTTTTAACAAAATTAAAGAACAAGGTGTTACATATTATAGATATTATGCTATAACGGAAAATCAAGAAGAAAAACTATATGTTTCAAGTTTTGAAGAAGCAGAGAATGTGGTAAATCAATTAAAAGAAAAAAATAGTTCTAATATAGAAAAGATGTCAATTGTAGAAAAATATGAAACAGATTTAAAAGAATTAGTTTCAACAGAAGAAGCAGTATCAAAATTATATGTAGAAGCACCAAAAGTAATACAAGTGGCACAAAAGTCAACAGGAAGATATGAATCTACAGGTACAGTCAATACATCTTTAACTACTCCAACAGCTAAAGCAAATATAGGGATTAATCTAATTAGACCTGTATCAGGAGTAATTAGTTCAAGATTTGGGGTAAGAAGTTCAATAAGAAAATCTTCACATACAGGATTGGATATTGCAACTTCAGCTGGAACTCCTATTGCTGCAGCTGCATCAGGAACAGTAACATTCTCAGGATATAAAGGGTCTTTTGGAAATATGCTTGTTATTTCACATGGCAATGGGGTGCAAACTTATTATTGTCATTGTAGCAAATTGTATGTGTCAGCTGGAACGCAAGTATCTCAAGGACAAAAAATAGCTGCTGTTGGATCTACTGGAAACTCAACTGGACCACATTTACATTTAGAAGTAAGAATAAATGGTGTAGCATATAATCCACAAAATTATTTATATTAAAATAAAGAAAATACATAAAAAAGTAGAAGAATTATTATAAAGTTCTTCTACTTTTTTATGCAATTATTATAAACTAAAAAGCTAAACAAAATATTTAATACCAATATCAATGGCATTCTTTTTAATAATTACTTTGCCATATTCAAAGAGCTTACTTTCAAAGTTTTTTGAAGGATATAACAATTCTCCAAATTCAGAAGCAACAGAGTAAAAAGAGTTTACCATTCTATATCTTATGTTAATATTCTTAACTATTAAATAGTATGTATTATGATATGAAATTAATGTAATATTTTTTGAAAATCTATTAACATCAAAATTTTTTATTTGACTAATACAGCTACAAAAGTCACAAAAAGCATCAAAAGAATTAAAAGTATACATAACATTCTTGCTCGTATAAGTTAATGCTTTTCGTCTAACATTTAGTTTCTTTCTTTTAAAAGTGTCCTCATAATTAGTATTTACTGAAGAATCTTTAGGTTGATATTTAGTAATGGTAAAAACGATAGCTTCATCAGTAGATGAAAAAGCTTCTATTAAAAGTTTATGTCCATCAGTGTGAAATCCTAATTCTTTTTCTGCCTTTTCTAAGATTGTTAGAAATAGACCTTGAGTATCAAATGTTTTATTCATTAAAGAATATGAATCTATGTTATTTTTAATGAAATCATCATGATTAACAATAACGCGTATTTTATTTTCAGTAAGTTTTTCAATTTTCATATAAGTCCTCCTTTAGATAACTACTAATTATATTATACTACTATTATTATTATATTGAAATGCACAATTTTTGGTAATAAATTTTATAAAAAACATTTAAATTAATATAACATAATGAAAATAATATTGCAAGACCTATTAATTGACTTGCTTAATAATTGCATTAGAAAGTTGCCAATCAGACCCGGAACTATAGGCAATTGCATTAGAAAGTTGCCAATCAGACCCGGAACCATAGGTAAGTTGCCAATTAAACCCGGAACCACAGGCAACCAAGGCGGTAAAAAAATTCTTATTTATACTTGAAAAATTTGCTAATACAATATATAATACATTTGAAATATCCGTAGAAAAAAACGTGATTTTTAGGAGGGAAATTAAATGGCTACAAGAGAAAAAAATATATGGATTTTGTTAATATTTATTTTGTCAGGACTAGTAGTAGGAGGATTGCTAGGAGAGTTAGCGTCAAAAGTTAATTGGTTATGGTGGTTATCATATAGCCAAAGTTTTGGATTACAAAATCCAATAACATTAGATTTGAATGTTTTGAGCATTACATTTGCTATGATGTTTAAAATAAGTATATCAAGTATTATAGGTATGGTATTAGCTATTTTTATTTATAAAAAAATATAATAAAAATATGTATGAAAAGACAAAATAGGGGCAATAAAATAATAAGGAAAGGATGATATTTTGTCTATAAAAATAAAAGAGTTACCAGAGTCAGAAAGACCATATGAAAAGTTGGAGTTATATGGTGAGAAAAGTTTATCAAATGCTGAATTATTAGCAATTATTATTAAGTCAGGAACAAAAGAAGAAACATCAGTGCAAATAGCACAGAAGCTATTAAATTTAAATGATACTAAAATAGATAGTTTGAATTTTTTACATCAATTATCATTAGAAGAATTTATGCAAATAAAAGGGATTGGAAAGGTAAAGGCAATTCAACTAAAAGCAGTATGTGAGCTGAGTCTTAGAATGTCTAGGCCATCAAATTATAAAAAAGTTGTTGTAAAAGAACCATATGATTTAGCAAAAATATTAATGGAGGAATTTCGTTTTCAAAAAAGAGAAATTGCAAAAATTATCGTTTTAGATAGTAAGAATAAAATTCTAAAGATGAAAGATATTGCTTATGGTGGAAGCAATTTTGCAAATTTATCAATTAAAGATATTCTAGTCGAACCAATTATTATGAAAGCACCCAAAATTATATTAGCTCATAATCATCCTAGTGGAGATTCTACACCAAGTGAGCAAGATATATTTTTTACAAATCAATTATACGAAAGTGCGTTAACATTTGATATACAACTATTGGATCACTTAGTAATTGGAGATATGAATTATACGAGTATTTTTTCAGAAATAATTAATGAAAAAAATATAAAAGCTTAAATTAGAAAATTAAGATAAAAGAGTATAAAAATAATTATATAGCTATAATTATAGGATTATTTTTATATGATTGGAAAAGAAGAATATGGTAAAATCCTAATTTTAGAAAGGAAAGTGAAAAAATGAAATTATTTACATTTGGTTCAAAAGATATAGGAATCGACCTAGGAACAGCCAATATTTTAGTAACGTTAAAAGGAAAAGGAATTATATTAAAAGAGCCTTCAGTTGTGGCTATTGATATAAAAACTGGGAATATTGTAGCAACAGGAAACGAAGCAAAAGATATGCTTCGGAAGAACACCTGAACAAATTAAAGCAATTAGACCGTTGAAAGATGGTGTTATTGCTGATTTTACAGCTACACAACTGATGTTAAAAAATTTGATTTATAAAGTATCTAAAAGATATAAAGTAGGAAGACCAAGAGTAGTAGTAGGTGTGCCATCAGGAATTACCGAAGTAGAAGAAAGGGCTGTAGAGGAATCTGTAATCCAAGCAGGTGCAAAAGAGGTTTACTTAATAGAAGAACCAATGGCAGCAGCAATAGGTG
>CANQNU010000053.1 GCA_947625295.1 uncultured Clostridia bacterium
CAGCAGAAGTGACAGTAAATAGAATTCATCCAGAAGCTGTTAGAATAAGTGCAAGTCGTGAAGGAACACAAGGAGCTGGATTAAAATTCGAAGCAAAAGATGGAAGCGATATAGTAAAAGTATATTATGTAATTGATGAAACTGAGACATATTCAGGAGCAGGAAATAATGATGTTAAACAATTTATAGATGTAGAACAAAACACAAACGTAAAATCAATGACAGTTGAAAATAATACATTTGCTAAAGAATTAAATTGGTCATCATTAGTTAATACTAAACCATATTATATTCACTTTGTAGTAGAAAATGCTGCTGGAAATCTTTCAGACGAATCAACAAAACATGTTTATACAGCAGTAGTTCCTAAAGATGATGCAATTCAAGAAGAAAAAGTTACAGATGTAAAAATAGATAACGACTTAAAAGTTACATTTAAAGAACCTAATAGCAAACCAGATAATGGTTATACTATAATAATATATAATGAAGAAGGAAAAGTAGTAGCTGAAGTGCCTGTTGCAAAAAATAAAGGAACAACTGGAACAGATATATCAACTAAAGTACCTGTAGACGGAAAATATACTTTAACTGTTGTTTCAAAAGGAAAAAATGATGGTACAACAAAACCTTCTAATGAAACAGAACCAGTTGAATTTGAAGTATCACAATTATCTGAAGTTACTGGAATTCACTTCGAAACAAATGAAGCAGGAAAAATAATATTAAAATGGAATGAATATACAGATAAAGAAAATGAAGCATTTAAAGGATATACAATTAATATTTATGAATATGATCCAGTTACTAAGTCTTATAAAACAACTGCAACATCAAGTAAAAGTAATATAGATAAAGAAACTACATCAATAGAATTAGCTCAAGTTAAAGCAACAGGTACATTTACTGCAACAGATAATACACGTTATAAAGCAGAAATTATTGCAAATGGAAGTGGAAAAGTTATAAGTTCAGAACCAACCTCAACAGAAAAAGATTATTGTAATATAAAAATAGATATGACAGCTGTACCTGTAACAGATACAGAAATAGATTTGATAATGACAACACCTGCACAAATAAGTAAAATAAATACTTTAGGAGATAAGGTAACTTATGATGTAGAAGTTTGGACTTATGTAGAACCAGATCATGAAGATGCTCATTGGAAATATTTAAAGACAATAGAAAATGTGGAATTTAAAGATGGAAAGACAGTAGTGTTAGAAAATTTAGAGCCAAATACTGAAGATGGTTATAAATTTGTTTTAGTTGCACATGTAGATGGAAACAAAGCAGAAGGAAGAACAGCACAAATGGATGATGCCGTTAAAACAAAAACAACATTACCATCATTAGATGGAAAAATAGTTAAAAGTACAGCTACTAAGGTAGAAGAAACAGCTGGAGGATTTGTTTATACAGATGGAAGTACAAAATTATATATTGATGGAGTAGAAATTAACTTAGATAATCCTACAAACTACTATGATCCAAACAAACTTCTTGATGCAACAAAAACAGATGGTTTTGCTATTAACTTAGTTAACTCTCTTTTAGAAGGTGATAAAATAATTTCTGTAACAGAAGAAAAAGTTACAATTAAAGCTAAAGATAGTGCTACAGAAAGTGCTAGAGATATAAAAGCAGGAAAAAGAATACTTGAAATTCAAGGAAATAGATGGTTACAAGAAGTAAAAGCAAATAAAAATAATGTAAAAGAAGTAATATTAACAGGAGAAATAACAGACAAAGGACCTTTATTTAAAGTAGATACAACGTCAGATTCAGAAGTTAAACTAGCAAATGGAGTAAAAGTAGAAAATGGTACAGATAAATTTACAGCTACTGTATTAGCTAATGCAACAGCTACGATAAATGGAATTGATATTTCTTCAAGTGGAGACTTAAAATTTGAGGAAACAAATAATGGTAGTCACGCATTGAAAATTAATCCAGCTGGAGACCAAACAATAAATATTTCAAATCATTCTGGTACAGCATTAACTGTTACATTTATGAATGGTGCTACAGCAGGTCAAACACAAATAGGAGCAATTGAAATAAAATCAAATGCTGACGTAACAGTTAGAGCAGGTTCTAAAATAAATACTGGAAATATGGCTGCAGACATAACAGTTGAAACAACAAATGGAAATATTGATATACAAGATAAAGGAATTAAAGGTGAAAAAACAATTGTAGTTTCTAACGATGGAAAAGCAGAAAAAACAATAAAAGCTCACACAGTAAGAACATCACCAATTGCATTAACAAATATAGAAATTAGAGATTACACATATGAATCACTAAAAGTATTAAGAGATGGAACTGATGCTGATACAACTAAAGTAGGAGGAGATAACGGAATAGCTAAGAGTGCTATAAAATCATTATCAGATGACAAATTACAACAATTAGCAGATTACTTCAGCGCTTTCGGTGAAGCACTAAGAAATAAAGGAGTTCTAGTTAGTGATGTTAAAGTTAATCAAGATACTGTAACAATAAAATTACCAGCAAGTGAAGATGCTACAATAAGTGAAGCAACAATCGAAGGACTTAAATAATTATTAAAAAATAAAATTGCTATATTTTATAACAAAAAAAGACTTTCATACGAAAGTCTTTTTTTGTTTTTTTGACTTATATTATTCTGTAGGACTTAGTGTTAAACCACTTAAATCATATGTTATAGTTTTTGCAAGTGTTTTTCCTTCATCGTCTGAATAATATCTAATAATAATTTTTTGATTAACTTTATCTGTAATTTTAGCAATAAATACATTATCATTATCTTTTAATTCTATTTCACCTGGAGTATTTTTTGCACCAACTAATTCAGCTGTAATTTTTTTTGCAACATCATTTTTTATAACTAAAGGTAAATAATTACCTTCTGCGTCTGCTCCATTACCGAATTCTGTAAAGTCTGTTATTTTCTTCAAAGTACCTGATAACTTATATTCGTCTGTTTTACCTGAAACTAATGTACACGTTAATAAACCGTCAATAAAATCGCTGACATTTTTTGTTAAAAGTTGAGATTGAACTTCTCCTAATTTTGTATTATCAACAGCATCTAATGGTTTTACAGCTTCAACTATTTTTTCTTTAACGTAGTTTGCTATTCTGTTTTCTGCTTTTTCAACAATTTCATTTAGTTTTGCATCTGTTATTTCTGTTGCTTTTAAAGCATCGATTTGGTCTGTATATTCTTTAGCAATAGCATCTATAGCAGTCTCAAGTTCATCACGGTCAGTTTTTGCTTCAGTTGCTGCTGCAGTAATTTTGTTTTTAGCATTTGTCTTTTTTTGTTCTAATGATTCTTTATTTGAAAGAGCTTCAATTAAAGCTTTATTTAATGTAGCTTTACCTTCGTAAGCTGTTGTTTTTATGTTATTAGAATCAAATTCTACTATTTTCGTGATTTCTTCTTGCATTTTAGCTACTCCTGATGGAGTTCTGTCTGTTACTGTATTGATTTTTTCAATATCTGTAATTCCTTTGTTTATTACAGCTTTGATTTGTTCTAGATAAGGTGCATATTCATCTACTTCTGCATAAGTATTTTCATAGAATGTATTAACTTTTTCAATTACATCATATTGTTCTTTTAATACAGGCATTGATTTTGCTATAGTACCTAATAATTCATCTTTTTGTGCTGTTACTCCTGCTACATCTTGTGCACTGTTTATTTTTGTCTTATATTCTTGTAATTGTTTTACTTCTTCTGATGCAGATGTTCCTGCATTTTTAGCAATTTTAATATATTCGTCTACTATTGTATTTGCTTCTTTTTTAGCATTTTCTAAAGCTGTTTTCTTATCTTGAGCTAATTTATCAAGAGCTTCTTGTAAATCTTTGTCATATTGTTTTTCTAAGTTTTTAAGTTCTACCATTTTTTCATCATAATCAGTTACAACAGTAAGTTCTACTGCTTCAACTTTTGAAATAGCTTCATTTGCAATTCTAATTGCTTCTGAACTTACATCAGCACTTTCTACTATAGATCTGTATTTGCTAAGAATTCTTTCTTTTTCAGCTTCTACTTCTGCTTGTCTGTCAGCTAATTCAACAGCATCTCTAACTGTTTCCATTTCAGTTTCTACTTGTGTTGCAGTTGTAGCACCGTTTATATTTGATTCAGCAGTTGTAATTGCACTTTGTACAGCTGTAACATCTTTATATTTTGTTTCATATCCTTCTAATTCTGCTAAAGCTGCATCTCTAGTATGATTTAAGTCATAGTCTTTAGCATAATCTAGATAATCTTCATAATATTTAGCTAAATATCCTGTAGCACCATCTAATAAGCTCATTGCTTCATCAATACCATTTTTTCCTTCTGCTTTTTCGATAGATGATTTTGTTGCATCAATCATTCCTTGAATATTTGAAATATCAGTATTTGTTAATTCTAATTTTGAAACTGCTAATACATCTTTTAATACAGTCTCATATACATTTAATTTCTTTGTAGCATCTTCATATGCTTTTGCTCTTGCTGCTTTATCAGCTTTATCTATATTGTCTAAAGCTTGTTTATTATGTTCTAGCACTTTTTTGAATCCCATGAAGTTTGTACTGTTTTCATCGCCTCTACTTGCTGGATATTTATATACTGTATTTTTATTTGCATCTCCAAGTACTTCAGTAGGCCAGTTTTTATCGCCTCTACCGATAGACCAAAGTTCGTCTAATTTAGTTGCAGCTGTCTCAGCAACAGTTGCATTTTCAAATGCTGTCTCTGGTTCAGCTATTGCTTTCATTAATTCTTTTGCTTTTTCTGCAACTTCTTTTGTGTCTTTATCTGTCATTGTTAAATATGGTGCTAATTCAGCTGAATATTTTGCATATTTATCTGCCAATTTATTTTTAGCTATATCTAATTCTATTGCTGCATCAGTGTTTTGATATTTGTCTTCATTCATAAAGTTATCGAATTCGCTCATAGCATTTGTAACACCTTCAGCATCTTCTGCACTATCTATTTGTGCTCTAACAGTTGCTATTTCTCTAAGAATAGCTTCTTCATCTTCTACTTCATTTTTTGCTAAATAATCTTCATATGCATCTAATTTTTCATAAGCTAATTTTTGTTGTTCTTTTAGTGTAGGTAAACCACCATTTTCATCTAAAAGATCTCCGATTGCTTCTTCAACTTTTGCCTTATTTTCAGCTTTTTCAACATTTTCAATTGCTTCTTTGATAACTTTTTCCATTCCTGGTTTTGCTTCTTTTAAATAATCATTTAATGCATTAACCGTTTCAGTTTTTACTTTAGCTAGTTCTACTTTTTCAAATGTTGCACCCATATAAGCTTCAGCTGCATTTAAAGTACTTGTAACATCAGCTTTTTTATCTGCTGCATTAATAGCATCTTTTTCTTTATTTATAAAGCTTTTTATTTTTGTTTTATCTGCAGAATCTAAACCATCTACTTTAGATAATACATCTATATATTTTTGTAACTCAGCAACTGCTTCTTGTTTCTTTTCATCTAGTTCTTTCATTTCTTTTTCTACATCAGACATTGCTGATAAGATTGCGTCTACTGCTGATTTTACTGCTTGTTCTGAAGATGCATTTTGGATTGAATATTCGGTTGATTCTAAGCTTTCCAATAATGCTGTGTATTCAGGATGTTCATCTTTATTTGCTGCCATAAATTCTTCATATTTTTCTAATTTTTCTAAAGCTTCTGCTTTTACATCATTTAATGTTGTTTTTGTTTTTACAAGCATAACTTGTAATGCTTCGATTCTTCTAGACCATCCAACTGATCCAGCTATAACTTTGTTTCCATTTGCATCTTTTCCTGTTTGACTGTTTTCAGTTCTTTTATTGATAACTGTTTTTGAATCATCTGCTACTGTCCATTCTTTTTCCCATCCATCATATCCTAGATGTACACGATATCTTATTTCATATCCTGCTGCTTTTAATTTATCTAATCCTTCTACTACAGTTATTTTGATTGCCTCAGCTTGTTTCCAATCTTTGATATCTTTACTTCCAAATTGATTATCTGGTTGTACATATCCTGCGATTTGTCCTTCTGACATCCAGTCAGACCATCCAATTGTTCTGTTATGTACAGAATATTCTAACTTAACACCTTCGATTCCTTCTAAGTTAATTTGGAATGCATCGGCTAATTTAGATTCTTTTACTGTTCCTGCAAAAGGTGTATTTGTATCTCCTGTTGCTGTTACTGCATTCATCCATGCATACTTAGCCACATGTGCACTGTAGTAAAACCAAGACAGCTTATGTATGATACTGTTATGATTTTGCATAATTAAATTTTTTGTATCTAACCAAAATCTAACCATAATTAAAGAAACAATATATCTTTAAAGCGCAATTTGAATAGGGTTTGCTGGAATATAGGTGTAGAGCTAATTTTAAAAATGCTTTTTTAAAATTTTGAGAAAAAGAATGTTACTAATTTTAATCAAATCTTAGAAACTGGCTAAATATAGGCTTTTCTTTTTTTGATTTTTGTTAGATTTTGGTTAGATGGAAAAAACATTGACTACATGGTAATTGAAGGAATTCTTAAAAAATATCTTGACAATATCTTTTGGTATGATAAAATGGATTTATACATATAATAATAGTAATATAGGAGTTAATATTTATGGCAACAAAAAGCTTTTTAAAAAATATTGTTATAAAAGATAAAAAATCAGCAGAAGCTTTTGTTTCAGCATTAGAAAATGCAGAAACGAAAGGAAGAAAAAATGTGAAGTTTAATACTGTTGCGAAAACAATACAAGACAAAGAAATAATAAGAAAAATGTTTGGAGAAGAATAAAATTTGGCATATAATGTAATAAGTCTAAAAGAAAAGATGAAAAAAAATAGTGGAAACTATTTATTACAAATGCTTTGTGATTTAAGTAATAGTTAAATTTTTTTAATAATCGGAGATTTAAATTTTTTATCTCCGATTAACTTTTTTAAAATCACTAAATTTAAAATTTATCTAGTATGTAAGTTTATTCATTTGTGTTTAAAATTTTATATGATACAATTTTTAAATAAATCTTAAATAAAATATTCTATTACGAAAAAAATTGGAAATCCAAAAAAATTCGTAATAGAATATTGACTTTAAAGTATTAATTTTATATAATACTCTTGAAAGAAGGGATAATATGGACATTAAACGAGATGATTATTTGAATAAACTAATAGTTAGACAAAACAATGGATTAGTTAAAGTTATAACTGGACTTAGAAGATCAGGCAAATCATATCTATTGTTTAATATTTTCAAAAAATATTTAATTGAAAATGGAATTGAAAAATCACATATTATTTCTATAGCATTAGATGATTTATCAAATGAAAAATTAAGAAATCCATATAATATGTTAGATTTTATAAAAGAAAAAATAGTAGATAATAATCTATACTATATTATGTTAGATGAAGTTCAATATTTAGAAAGATTCGAAGAAGTTTTAAATAGTTTAATGCATATTGATAATGTTGATATTTATGTAACAGGAAGTAATTCAAAATTTCTATCTTCCGATGTAATTACAGAATTTAGAGGACGTGGAGATGAAATACATGTCTATCCATTAAGTTTTAGAGAATTTATTTCAGTATATGAAGGAACAAAAGAAGAAGCTTGGGATCAATATTTTACCTATGGAGGTATGCCACTTGTACTATCGTATAATACACCACAAGAAAAATCAACATATTTACAATCTTTATTTGATAATGTATATGTCTCAGATATTATTGAAAGACATAAAGTTAGGAATAAAGAAGAATTAGATGAACTTTTGGATATTTTATCATCTTCAATAGGTTCACTTACAAATCCACTAAAATTATCTAGAACATATAAGAGCGAAAAAAACAAAATTATTAGCGATAAAACAATAAATAATTATATAAGATATTTTGAAGATTCATTTTTAATAAACAAAGCAAAAAGATATAATATAAAAGGGAAAAAATATATAAATTCTCCTTATAAATTTTATTTCGAAGATATTGGTTTAAGAAATGCAAGGTTAAACTTTAGGCAAACTGAAGAAAATCATATAATGGAGAATATTATATATAACGAACTTAAAATTCGTGGATATAATGTAGATGTTGGAGTTACACAAGTTTTTGCTACTGATATCAATGGAAAAACAGTATTAAAAAATTATGAAGTTGACTTTATTGCAACACAAGGAAGTAAAAAATATTATATTCAATCTGCATTTAATATGAATAGTAATGAAAAAGAAAAACAAGAAAAAAACTCACTTATAAATATTGATGATTCATTTAAAAAGATTATCGTTGTAAAAGATAATATTATGCCAAGAAGAGATGAGTATGGAATTACTACCATTGGAATATATGATTTTCTTTTAGATGAAAAAAGTTTAGAATTATGATTAATAAGTAGTAAATATATGAAAAAGTAAATTTTATGATTGAAAATATGTAAAAAATCTCTCTGTGATAAAATATTAAAGAGAGATTTTTTCTATCTACCATATTTTTTATTTTATCAACTTTTTATATTAAACAAATATAAGCAGAAATCAATACTTTTTTCCATCTAACCAAAATCTAACAAAAATCAAAAAAAGAAAAGCCTATATTTAGCCAGTTTCTAAGATTTGATTAAAATTAGTAACATTCTTTTTCTCAAAATTTTAAAAAAGCATTTTTAAAATTAGCTCTACACCTATATTCCAGCAAACCCTATTCAAATTGCGCTTTAAAGATATATTGTTTCTTTAATTATGGTTAGATTTTGGTTAGATACAAAAAATTTAATTATGCAAAATCATAACAGTACCATATATAAGCTGTCTTGGTTTTATTACAGTGCACATGTGGCTAAATATGCATGGATGGGTTCAGTAACAGCAACAGGAGATACAAATACACCTTTTGCAGGAACAGTAGGAGAATCAAAATTAGCAGATGCTTTCAAAATTGACCTACAAGGAATCGAAGGTGTTGAACTAGAATATTCTGTTCATAACAGAACAATCGGATGGTCTAAATGGATGACAGAAGGAGAAGTTGCAGGATATGTACAACCAGATGATAAATTTTCTAGCGGTAATATCTTAGATTGGAAACAAGCAGAAGCAATCAAGATTAGAGTTTCAAAAGGATTAGATAAATTAAAAGCAGCAGGATATGAAATAAGATATCGTGTACATCTAGGATATGACGGATGGGAAAAAGAATGGTCAGTAGCAGACGATTCAAGAGTATTAATAAATCAAAGAACTGAAAACAGCCAAACAGGAAAAGATGCAAACGGAAATAAAGTTATAGCTGGATCAGTTGGATGGTCTAGAAGAATAGAAGCTTTACAAGTTATGCTTGAAAAGCTTCTATTCTTCTAGA
>CANQNU010000054.1 GCA_947625295.1 uncultured Clostridia bacterium
TTCTTTTACTGTTGCTCTTTTATTTTCTAATCTTGCTCTTTGTGCTTGTTTTAATATTCCATTTTCTCCTGATAATGTTGCTAATGTTATTGCTGCTAAAATTAGTAATACTATTATTGTTATTACCAACGCTATCAATGTAATTCCTTTGTTTCTCTCTTTTATCTTTAACATTCGTTTTCTCTCCCTTTTTTATTTTATGCTTTTATTGTTGAAATTTAATGCCATTTTTAAGTTTTATTCCTTTTGGTTTTATTATTTTTATATTATTTATGTTCATTAGTGCTTACATTTATATTTTAGCACGTTGACTGTTTTCTTTCAATAATTGTAATATAACTGTAAATTTGTAATATATCTGTAATTAAATTTATTTTTTCTAAATTATAATAGTTTAAATTATTAATATAAAAACATATTATTAGATTGATATATTATAGTTTTTAATATTAAAAACTGAAAAAAACAGAATTAAAAAAATTCTGTTTTCTATATTAATAAACTTATTTAAATGCTATAAAACCTTAAGTAATAGATTGTTTGCTTATACTGATGTTTTTCGTTTTTTTATTTCTACTGGTGGTGGAATTAATGGACTATAAGAGTCTCCATCAAAAACCTCTACTTCAACTGTTCTTGTTAAAACATCTGTATAACTATAAGTTACATTTCTGTCATTTTCCTCATATTTTACTACAAAAATATTTGGATATGCTTTTTCTATTGTAGCTTCTTTTTCAAAGACCTTACTTCTTCCTAAAGATCCTTTGACAATTATCTTTTGACCCACTTTCTCTAAGATGTCTGTTTTTAGATTTGCTATATCTGTTCTACAAATCATGCTATCACCTACTCCCTTAAGATGGCTTGATTATAGCATTTTAAATATCAAAAGTCAAAAAATGTATTTTAAAATCGAATCGTTGTATATATCTATTTTCAACACATTCATGGATTTTTTCTTCTATTTTTACAGTTGTTTTACAATTATATTACAAAAATATTACATTGGTTAGATTTTAATATTTGAGTTTTATTCCGTTTTCATTTTTCCATTTGCTCCTACTCCACTAACTCCTTTTTTTCCATCTCTAAGCTCTTTAGCTATATCATCAATTGTAATATATTTATATTTTTCAGTAATAGCTATTTTTTCTGCCACAATTAGAGGATCTAAAAAATCTATTAAAATTCTTGCTGGTGATGATGCAAAATTTGCTCCTGCAGAAATAATTGCCTCAAAATAACTTTGGCAAGCACCTGCAAATATTACTGTTTTTTTATTTTTTTCTTCATCATATCTCCTAGCTTCTTTTACCGTATTAATAAAATGTCTAGAATTTCTATAATTATATATGTCATGATAACCTGTTTCTCTTTTTATCATTCCATCATGTCCAGTTATTACAAGTATGTCTGGATTGTATACCTCTAATAAATGATAAACTATTCTTGGCTGTTTATATTCAGGTATATTTTTTACAATTGCATTTAATCCTAATTTTTTATAATATCTATATGATTTTTCACTATATTTTCTATCTCCGTCTAGATGTAATATCTTTCCTGTTATTATTTTTTCTTGTGTTCTTTTATTTTTGGTTAATACTCCAATTGTATAATTATTATCTTCGTTTTCTATTTTAGATTGTTTTATTCTTCTTTCTAATTCATCATCTATTTGTTTTACATTTACTTTTATTCTTTCTTTTTCTATTAATTCTAAATCTTCTATTTTACTATCTGCTTCTACTCTTTCTGTCATTCCTTTCAAAATTGCAATTTTCCCAACCTTTGTTTCTATTATATTTTTTACAATAAATATAATATCTTTTCCATAAGATTTTCTGCCAACTATATCACCTTTTTTTATATTTTTCATCTTATCACCTCACCATTTGGCTATTATATTGTATGCTATTATTCGACAATTTGTGATAAGAATAAATATTTATAATAAAAGCTTAAAAATATACATACTTTTAAGCTTTTATATTATTTAATTATTTTTTAAATGACTATATTTCATTTTTGTAGCCATTCCTCCTCTAATATGTCTTTCAGCTTTATTCTCATCTAAAATAATTCTTACTTCTTTTGCTAAGCTGGGATTAATTTTTTTGAGTCTTTCTGAAACGTCTTTGTGTACTGTTGATTTAGATATTCCAAATTTTTTTGCAGCTCCCCTTACCGTATCTTTTGAATCTATAATATAATGTGCTAAGCTTATAGCACGTTCCTCTATTGATATTTGTTTCATATAAAAACCCCCATACTGTTAATACTTTTGTTTAATTGTATTCGAGTATGGATTGTATTATGATTAGTTTATATATTAAAGATTCTTTATAAATTATTATTTATATTTTTGTCTTTATCTTATTATAAATATAATTATGTGGATTATATTCAGAACTTATGCTATAATACTACTAATTGGAGGTTAATATGCTTAGAATAAATAATATAAAAATATTTGAAGATATTTCAAATGAAGAAATTTTTTCAATAGCACTTAAAAAAAATAGAATCAATCCGAAAGATGTAATAAACTGGCATATTTCAAAAAAATCAATTGATGCTAGAAAAAAAGACAATGTACATTACAACTATTCAATTGATATTGAAGTAAAAAATGAAAATCAATATAAAAATTTAACTAAAGTAAAAGATTTTGAATTTCCTAAAATAAAAATTAATACTACATTTAACAAAAGACCTGTAATTATTGGAGCTGGCCCTGGTGGTTTATTTTCTGCCATTACTTTAGTTCAAAATGGAATCAAACCAATTATTATAGAACAAGGTCAACCTGTTGAAGAAAGAAAACAATCTGTTGACAATTTTTTAAATAATGGAAATCTAAATGTATTTTCTAATGTACAGTTTGGTGAAGGTGGTGCTGGTACATTTTCTGACGGTAAACTTACTACTGGAATTAGTAGTCCTTTTTGTAAGAAAGTATTAGAAACTTTTGTAAAATTTGGAGCACCAAAACAAATTTTATATGTTGCAAAACCTCATATTGGAACTGATAATTTGATTAATATTATAAAAAATATACGTGAATATATTATAAAAAACGGTGGTACTTTTTATTTTAATACAAAAGCAATTGACTTTAAAATTGAAAATAATAAGGTGAAATCCGTTATTTGTCAAAAGATAACTGATAATTCTGAAATTAACGAAATAGAAACAGATAGTATTATTTTAGCAATTGGTCACAGTTCAAGAGATACCTTTACAAAACTATATGAAAAAGGTTTTTTATTAGAAAGAAAAAATTTTTCTGTTGGTGTAAGAATTGAACATTTACAAGAACAAATTAATCATTCTCAATATGGTACAATTACAAAATTACATCTTCCACCTGCTGAATATAAATTAGCTTATCACTCACCTACTGGCCGTTCTTGTTATACGTTTTGTATGTGTCCAGGAGGAGTGGTAATGGCTTCATCTAGCGAAAAAAATACCATTGTTACAAATGGTATGAGTAAATTTTCTAGAAATGGAGAAAACGCAAATTCAGCAGTTTTAGTTAATGTAACACCTAATGATTTTGAAGGTAATTCTCCTTTGGCAGGTATTTATTTTCAAAAAAGTTTAGAAGAAAAAGCCTTTGTCATAGGTGGTTCTAATTATTATGCACCAATTCAAAGAGTTGAAGATTTTATTACCAATAAAAAATCTACTTTTATTGGTAAAATAAAACCTACATATATGCCTGGAGTTACTTTATCTAATTTAAATGATATTTTACCATCTTTTGTTTCAGACACTCTAAAAGAAGGTATTTTATATTTTGATAAGAAATTAGTTGGTTTTACAAATCCTGATAGCTTGATGACTGGTTTAGAAACAAGAAGCTCTTCTCCTGTAAGAATTATTAGAAACAACAATCTTGAATCTAATATTAAAGGAGTTTATCCTTGTGGAGAAGGTGCAGGATATGCAGGTGGCATTATGTCTGCAGCAGTAGATGGTATTAAATGTGCCATTGCTATTATTGAAACTCATTAACATCTTGCACTTTATTAATTTTTCTTCAGCCTTTTATAAATTTGTTTAGTTTGTAATATTTAAGAAAGTTTTCTTAAATTATTTACTATTTCTTGTAAGTTATCTACCAGATATTGTACATCTTCTTTTGTATTTTCTTCACCAAATGTTGTTCTGAGTGAAGATTGTGCAATATCTTTTGGTAAACCAATTGCAGTAAGCACATGAGATGGATCTGATGACCCTGATGTACATGCAGAACCACTTGATGCACAAATTCCTTTTGCATCTAAATTTAATAATAATGTCTCTCCTTCCACACCTTCAAATGAAAAATTGGCATTTCCAGGTAGCCTCATTTGCCTTGAGCCATTTAATTTTACATTTGGTATTTTTTCTTCTACTTGCATGATATATTCATCTCTTAATTCTTGTAAATGTTTCATATGATAGTTTAAGTTATTTTTTGCTAATTCACACGCTTCTCCTAACCCCACAATTCCTGGTACATTTTCTGTTCCGCTTCTTTTATTTTTTTCTTGATGTCCTCCATCCATAAACTTTTCAAATTCTATTCCGTTTCTTACATATAATGCACCTATTCCTTTTGGTGCATATAGTTTATGACCTGATAAAGACAGCATATCTATTCCCATCTTTTTTACATCAATCGGAACATTTCCACACGCTTGAACTGCGTCTGTATGGAATACAATATTATACATCCTTGCTATTTTTGCTATTTCTGTTATTGGTTGTAAAGTTCCAATTTCATTATTTGCAAACATAATACTAATTAAAATTGTATCGTTTCTAATTGAATTTCTTAATTGTTCTAAATCAATAATACCTTCTTTATTTACATCTAAATAAGTGATGATAAATCCTTGCTTTGCTAATGCTTGACAAGTATGAAGTACTGCTGGATGTTCTATTTTTGAAGTAATAATATGTTTTCCTTTTTTTTGATTTGCATAAGCCACTCCTTTTATAGCTGTGTTGTCACTTTCTGAGCCACAACCTGTAAAGTAAATTTCATTTGGCATACAATTTATTAATTGAGCTACTTTTTTTCTTGCCTCTTCAACTGCTTTTTTTGCACTCCTTCCTATACTATATAATGATGATGGATTTCCATATTGTTCTTGAAAGTATGGAAGCATTTTTTCTAAGACTTCTTTTTTTACTTTGGTTGTTGCTGCATTGTCAAAATATTTTATTTCCATAAGATTCTTCCTTTCTCTTTCCTATTAAGTATATTATATTCATATTTTTATATTATATTTACAATTAATTTTAATTTTTCATTATATATAATTAGCAACTTTTTATAATATGAAGAGAGAGCCCTAACAATTTCTCATGTTTGGGCTCCCTCCTCAAAATTATGATAATCCTATACATAACAAGATTATCGCTGCTAACACCAGCATAAGTATTTCTATTATGCAATAGAAATCTTTTTTTATACCAGCTCTCACGGTGTATTGGTTCATAATCTTTTTGTGATCATATATTGCATCTTCAAAGACGCTCAATTTCTCACCTGGTCTAAAAATCTTTCTTCTTCTCATGTTGCTCCTCCTTATACTGCTTACTAAAAGTTCCTAATTTAATTATACTACTTTTTTCTATTTTTTTCAACTTATGCCTAATTACATATATTTTAAACTTCCATAATAATTGGTATTATCATAGGATTTCTTTTTGTTTTCATAAAAATATAATCTCTTAAGTTTTCTCTTACTGCTGTTTTAATTGTTGACCAATCGCGTACTCCTCTTTCTTCGCACTTTCTTATTTCGTTTCTTACAACTGATTTTACATCATCCATAATATTTTCAGATTCTCTCACATAAACAAATCCTCTAGAAATTACATCTGGACCTGCAATTACTTCACCTGTTGCTGAATCCATGGTTAATACTACAACTATTAAACCATCTTGTGATAAATGTTGTCTATCTCTTAATACAATATTTCCAACATCTCCTACTCCTAATCCATCAACTAAAATTCTACCACTTTGAACAGAAGATGTAAGTTCTGCTACTTCATCATTTATTTCTAGTACTCTACCATTAGACATCATAATAATATTATCTTTATCTATTCCCATACTTTGTGCAGTTTCACTATGTGCGATTAATTGTCTATATTCCCCATGAACTGGTATAAAGTATTTTGGTTTTGCTAGAGCTAAAATTAATTTTTGTTCTTCTTGGCAAGCATGTCCTGATACATGTATATCATATAAAGCACTATATACAACTTCTGCACCAATTTGCATTAAATCATCTATTACTTTTGATACAAATTTTTCATTTCCTGGTATTGGAGTTGCTGAAATAATTACTAAATCGTTTGGTGTTATTGTTACTTTTCTGTGATCTCCTGCTGCCATTCTAGTTAAAGCAGACATTGGCTCTCCTTGACTTCCGGTTGTAATAATTACTAATTGATCATCTGTATAATTTTTTATCATATCAATATCAATAAATATATTTTCTGGACATTCTATATATCCTAGATTTCTTGATGTCTCTATCATGTTAATCATACTTCTACCACATACAGCAATTTTTCTTCCATATTTTACTGCTGAATTAACAATTTGTTGAACTCTATGAACATTTGATGCAAATGTTGCTACTACAATTCTTTTTGTACAGTGTAAAAATAATTTATCAAAAACTTCTCCTACAGAACTTTCAGACATTGTAAATCCTTTTCTTTCTGCATTTGTACTGTCTGACATTAATGCCAAAATTCCTTTATTTCCTAATTCTGCTATTCTTCCAAAATCCATCAATTTACCATCAATTGGAGTATAATCAACTTTAAAATCTCCTGTGTGTAATATTGTTCCCGCTGGCGTTGTAATAGCAAGCATTACTGAATCTGGTATACTATGTGAGCTTCTAATAAATTCTACTTTAAAATTATTTCCTAATTTTATTGTTTGTCCTTGTATTACTTCTTTTAATTTAGTACTTCTTAATAATTTATGTTCTTCTAGCTTATTTCTAATTAAACCCGCTGCTAGTTTGGTTGCATAAATTGGTATATTTATCTTTTTCAATAAATATGGAACTGCTCCTATATGATCCTCATGTCCATGTGTAATTAATAATCCTTTTATTTTATCTACATTTTTTTCTAGATATGTGATATCTGGTATTACTAAGTCAACACCCAACATATCATCTTCTGGAAATGATAATCCACAATCTACTACAATTATTTCATTTTCGTATTCAAAAACTGTTATATTCTTTCCTACTTCGTGTAATCCTCCAAGAGGTATAATTTTTAATCTAGATTTTTTAAATATTGTATTTTCTTTTTCATTATTTCTATTATTTTGTTTTTCATTTTTTTTATGATATGGTCTTTTGGCTATTCTTGTCTTCTCTTCTATTGTTTCTTGTTTTACATTAACTATATTTTGACTCTTCTTTGTACTTCTTGTTGTTCTTGGTTTTGCTGTATTTTTTCTTATTTTTCCATTTTCTTGTACTTTTTGTTGTTTGTTTAAATTTTCTTCTAACATAAAATCTCCTTTCTTTCATATGTAATACAAAAAAACTAGTTTAACATTTAAACTAATTTGACCTAATTTAAAATTTCTCTTTACTCACAAAATTAACAGATTTATATATGGCCTTTTTTATTCTCTTAACTCATATATAATAATATCTGATAAATAATAAATTCCGATCATTATATTTACACTACATAGTATTATACTATATATTTTTTCTTAAGTCAATTAATATTAAGTTTAAATATTTTTTATTTTATCCAATAAAGTTATTAATTAAACATAATATTTTCTTAACTTTAGCGCTTTATAAAAAATACCAAAACTTAATTAAATACATTTAAGTTTTGGTATTTTCTATGTTATTTTTTACCTAGTATTTTCTTCTATTGATTGTAAATCTCTAAACTTATCGCATATTCTACATATGTATGCTTCACTATCTTGTTTCTTTTTTGCATTAATTTCTAAATTAGCATTATCATTCATAATACTTATACTGTCTCTTATATGATCTATCATTGTTACTATTTTATCGCTTCTTTCTATTGCAGCCTTCTGAATTAGAGAATCTTTTGATTGCATTTTAACATAAGTTTTTGCCAAATCTTCTTTTAAAGCTTTTATTATACAATTAGTCTCTTCAATATAATTCCTTTGACTTTTTCTTTTAGTATCTACTAATATTTCGTTTTGTCTATACGCTATACTTGCTTTAAATTCTTTTACTAAATTTTTACTATTATTTGAACTTCTATCTATAGTTGATTCTATAGTTGATTGCTGATTTCTTTGCGTTTTTCTTGGTTGATTTTCTATTTTATTTTTTATTTTAGCTTCTCTTTTTGGTCTTATCTCATGATTTCTACTTTCCATTTGTAATTTCTCTTGACTTTCCATTTTTTTCTGTTGTTCTGACTTTTCTTGCATTTTTTCTTCTAGTTCTTTTTCATATTGTTCTAACAATTCTAAATCAAAATTCCAGTTTAATATTTCATCATAAAATCCAAAATCAAAAATGCTTGCTTTTTTATTTTTTATTCTTTCCATTATTTTATTTAATGTTTTTATTTGTTCTTTTTCTAATTGTATTTTCTCTTTTGCTTCTTTAAAAATTTTTTTGGCTACTTCTTGCTTTTTTAATTTTTCGCATATTGCTAATAATATAATTGTTCTTTTATACTCAGATATTCCTTGAAATGATTTAATCTTCTCAATTAATTCTCCTTCTTCTTTATTATAATATAGTGTTGTTTTTACAGCATTTATAAATCTATTTTCTAATTCTTTTGATTTATCATTATTTGTTTCTTCTGTTTCTATCGTTACCATCTGTGATTGTATCTTTACATTATTTTCAAATCTGCTTCCTATTTCTATTGTTATCATCTGTGATTGTATATGTGCATTATCTTCAAATCTGCTTCCTATTTCTTTTGCTTTTACATAATTTCCTTTTTTTATTGCTATTGTTACCATCTGTGATTGTATATGTGCATCATTTTCAAATCTGCTTCCTATTTTTTTTGCTTTTGCATAATTTCCTTCTTTTATTGCTATTGTTATCATCTGTGATTGTATCGGTGCATAATTTTCAAATCTGCTTCCTATTTCTTTTGCTTTTGCATAATTTCCTTCTTCTA
>CANQNU010000055.1 GCA_947625295.1 uncultured Clostridia bacterium
GCATTTGGTATAACAACTGGTTCTCCACCTTCCATAACTGCTACACATGAATTTGTTGTTCCTAAGTCAATTCCTATAATTTTTCCCATTTTCTTACTTCCTTTCTTTTTTTGAGATTTCTCTCTAATTTATTTATATTTATTATATACAACTTCACTTATGTTCAGTTGCATAAGTTATCTGTAACTCACTCCGTTCGTACAGCTAACTTAAAATTTAATAACTATTTTATAATTTTTCATTCAACTGAGCAATTACTTTTTTATTTTGATTCATAAACTCAGCTGAAACTTTACTTTCAAATTCTTCTCTTATCATTTGTGATAACTTTCCATTAGATAATTCTTTATAGCGATGATTTTTTTCTCCGTCTCCAAAATCACATTAATTTGCTACTACTACCATAGAATGTCTAATTACTCTATTGCCTATTTTATAACCTTTTCTGTACTCTTGTGCTATTTCTTGTGTTCCAAGGTTTTCATCTTGAATACTGCTTACTGCTTCGTGAAGTTCTGGGTCAAATGTTTCTCCTACTGTTTTTATTTCTTCAATTCCTTTTGCTTGTAATACATCTTTTAATTGTTTTAGTACAAGTTCTACTCCTTTTTTATATTCTTCGTCTTTTGTTTCAACTTTTGCTGCATTTTCTAAATTATCTAATACTGGAAGTATTACTTCTACTACATCTGATAAAATTGAATTATATAGTCCTTCTCTTTCTTTAATACTTCGTTTTTTGAAGTTTTCAAATTCGGCAAGTATTCTTTTATATCTATCTTCTAGTTCGTCATAATCTTCTTTTGGTACAATTTCCTTTGTTTTTTTGTTATTTTCTGTTTCTTTTTCTTTCTGTTCTATTTTTTGTTCTTCTTTTTCTTTTTTTTCTTTATTCTCTTTATTTTCTTCTGACATCTTCACTTTCCTTCCCTTCTTTCTTATGAATTCTTTCTTATATTTTGGTTTTAATAATTAAATTATATATTAATTACTTGCTTTATTTTTGTTATTTTATTTATATTTTCATTTTTTTGTATCATATTACATGTTAATTTCTTCTAATTATTGTCTAAATCTTTTAATTTTTTATTTATATATTTCATAACTGAAACAACTTTTGAGTAGTCCATCCTTTTGGGTCCAATAATTCCAATTGTTCCTAAATCTTTTCCATTTACTTTGTGTTTAAATGTTACTATACTAAAATCCTTTAGCTCATCTTTTTCATTTTCATTACCTATATATATATTAATATCTTCTGCAAATCCTGAATTTAACATATCTGCTATTACTTCTTTTGTGTCTAAAATATTAACAAAATTTTTTGCTACATCTAAACTATTGAATTCTGGTAAATCAAAAGATTTGTTAGCACCTTCTAAATAAATTTCATTTTCTTCTTTTATTACTTTTTTCAATTGTTCTATTACTGGCTTTATAACATTTACACTATATGTCATTTCATCATATAAGTATTCTTCTAATGGTCTATCTATTGTTTCAATCGGTTGATTTTTTAGCTTGTTATTAAACATATAATTCATTGTTTCTATTTGTTTTTGATTAACATCTTCATCAAATTTTATGATTGTTTCTTTTACTAGTCCTGCATCTGTTAATATTACTGCCATCATCATTCGAGTTCCTAACAAAACGAATTTAATTTCTTCTATTAGTTGACTTGTTGTTTTTGGTCCTATTGATACTGTAGTATAATGCGTTACTTCTGAAATTGTATTTGCTGCTATTTTAGTTAAATCTTCGATTTCATTTACTTTTGTTTCTAACTTTGAACTTATATATTTTATTTCTTCTAAACTAATGTCTTTATCATCTAAAAGTTCGTCTACATAGTATCTATATCCTTTTTCTGATGGTATTCTTCCACTTGATGTGTGAGTTTTATCAAGAAATCCAGCTTTTTCTAAATCTGCCATTTCATTTCTTATTGTTGCACTACTACATTTTAAATCCTCATGTTTTGTTAATGCATTTGAACTTACTGGTTCTGCTGTATTTATATATTCTTCCACTATTGCTTGAAGAACTTTCTTTTTTCTACTGTCTAACAATTTTTTCACCTCTTTATAGCTAAATTGTTAGTTGTTTTTTAGCACTCTTTGTTTTCGTCTGCTAACTTTTTATATATTATACCCCTTTTTAGCACTTGTCAATACCTTCTGCTAAAATTTTTTGTGAATTTTCTGTGAACTATTTTGTTAATACCCTTAATTACAAGTTCAAATAATAGATTTAACTTTTTACAGAAAAAAATACGGGCGGTAAAAATTACCACCCATATTTTCACAAACCATCATTACTTCAATACTTCGTTTATAAGATACGGTATAATGTTTTCACATTTACCATCTCCTATGTTCTCCATTAACAATACATACAAATCTAGAGAATTTTTCTCTATTTTGGAGTACCCATCTGAATAATAATATGTATTCAACATATCAAATTCTTTTATGATGTACATAACGCATTCATAATAAGTTTGATATGCAGATACTTCATATCCAGACATTCCATTTTCTTCTGCAAGCTTAACAGCAATTAAATCTGTAATAGCTTCATTGAGCTTACTAGCTCTATAATAAGAAAATTCATATTTGGTACCTTTATTAGTTACATTACTTATTACATGAATTAATTCATGCAAATATGTGTAACACGAAAAATATTCTTCTAAATTTGCATTAACACATATTACTTTGTCAACGGTTACCATAGCTATGTCTTCGTAGTCTTTTTCTAGAAAGTTTGCGTAGACCATTTCGACATTCTTGATTGCTTCTTTACATGCATTTTTGTCATTCTTTTTTATAATTTGAGAATTATCTACATATTTTAAAGCAACCTTTTTTGCATCACTCAGCATTTTTTGCTGTTCCTTTGGCATTTTCTTCTCATTTAAAATTCTTGGCTGTTCAAACTTTGCCTTTTCGTAAAAATTACTTGGAATCAGCATAGTAAATGCATCATTTTCCCGCCCATCTGGATAAACTATAAACCGATCTTTCTCTTTCTTTATGTTTAAGTTTATAGACTTATCTAATTGAAATGATTTTATTGCTTCCTTACTTTCCTGAAAAAGTTCTCCTTCTACAGTTGCATTAATCTTTTTGCTTGAATTTGAACATCCTGTTATCATCAAGCAAAATAAAGTTACTATGATGGTCCTCATTATTAAATTTTTCTTCATGGCTTTATTTCCTCCTGTTTTGTTAAATATATGTATATTAAAAACCAATTAGCTTATACTGCTTTCACTAATTAGTGAACTTAGAAAACACCTACTATACTATATCTTAATTATACTATATTTCATATAAAACGTCAATTTGTTGCATTTTATTAATGTTCCAAAGTTAGCACTAATATTGCTTTAAGAATTGATAAAATCTTTCTTGTTTATTATTTGGTTGTTTACTAGTATCAATAAATGTGATTTTTCCACATTTATTTTCTTGATTAATTAAGTTTTCTGTTTCTAGTATTTCTTTTAAATGAATTGCTAATCTTGATGCTCCATTAAAAAATTTTACGTCTCCTAATACTTTTTTTATTTCTTGTTGTACAAGTGGATAATGTGTACATCCTAATACTACATTATATACTTTTCCTATATATATTCCTAGATTTGATTTTAAATATTTTTCTAATTTTTCTTGATTTCCCTCTTCAATAATATCTGCTAATCCTACGCATGAATATAAATAAGTTTTGTGATTATTATATTTCTTATACAATAAATTAAATTTTTCACTTTCTATAGTCCCTTTTGTTGCCATTACCAAAGTTGGTTCATTATAATTATAATCGTGTACCATTTTATATGCTGGTTCTATTGCTATAAAAGGTATGTTTGTATATTTATTTCTTAAAAATTTTACTGCTTTTGCACTTGCAGTGTTGCAGGCTATTACTATAGCTTTACATTCGTTTTCTATAAGTTTTTGTACTATTTTATCACATATTTTTATAATTTCTTCGTCACTTTTATCTCCATATGGATTATTTATAGAGTCACTATAATATATGTAATTTTCATTCGGTAAAACTTTAAGTATTTCTCTTAGAACTGTTACTCCACCAATTCCTGAATCAAATATTCCGATATTATTTTGCATTGTCTTCCTCCGATTTTTATTTTTTTTATTATATATCTATTTTAAGTATATTACAATATATTTTTTAGCTTTAGAACTTACTAATTCAACTTTATTCTCCTATTTGATATTTTATGTAAATTATGTTATAATTTAAGTAATTAATATATGCAAAAAGGGGGAAATCTAATTATGAATATAATTATTGATGAAGTTCGGACATTTTTAAGTGAAGGGAATCTTTCTTCAAAAAAGTTAGCAAAGAACATCGTTAATGATCCAAATTTAAAGATAATTTCTTTGTACTATTGTGAAGAAAAAAAAGAAACATTACTCCTTCAGTCATCACGTATTCCTGTTAATAATGATTTCATTACAATTGATGCTAACGGTTTTCTTCAATGCTATGATTTTTTAGGAAGTATTTCAAAATCTTAGCCCCAAAGAAAAGCTATCGTTTTTTGATAGCTTTTTGACATTTGAAAATAAATTTTCATTTTTAAGAAATATTATAAATAGCCTTTATAATTTTTATATTTATCTTTCAATATTTCGCAGTTAACATGAAATTTAAACAGCTTCAACATTACTTATTTTGCAATGTCTAAATTTCATAAATGTCTAAATTTTATGAATATCTAAATTTTATGAATGTCTAAATTCCATAAATTGACGTTTTATGTAAATTGTGTTATAATTTACATAGTTATAAATTTAACATTTCATCGAAGAAAGGAGTTCATAATTATGGCTATTTCAATTCAGAAATTAAAGGAAAATATTGTATCAGAAGACCGGATTTTTTCAGTAAAGGATAAAAACGTTATACCGCTTCCTTCTAATGTAGCAGATGGCACCAATTGTTACTCTCTTTTTTTGCGGTGTCTATGTCCTGGTATAGAAGGTGAAGATTATATTCCTGGTTTTACATCTAATTCGCCTTATGAATCTCAAGCAGATTTGTCCGAGAAAGTTTGCTTAGATTTGAAAAATTTAGAAATAAATTATAGGCGGCTTAGCTTATTTGGTCCCAAGGATTTGGAACCAAATGAATATCTAGGAAAGCTTTTTTATTCACTGCCTGAAACTTCCTATGAACGCGGGGATTTTCATTTTGTTATTCAAAACCAAGCAACAAAGATATGGTACCATAAACCTGGATTTCACAATCAGCCTTTATTAATTAATATCATTGGATGTGGAACCAGTGAAGAACCGGATGATCTTATATTTACTAATGAAAGAACTGGTGAATTATCATTTTATTATCCAATTTGTTATTTTGCAGTTAAAACTAATTAATTTCCAAGGTTGATTCATTCTATTAATTTCAAAGACCAAAGGTATAGTATTTTTTTACCTTTGGTCTCTTCTATTACAAAAATATCACATAATAATATATTTTATTTAATAAAGTTAGTAGAAATAATCTCTTCATTTTGAGGAACATCAATTCCTAATTTTCTTCCTGCTTCAATACATTTTAATAACCAAGCCATATTATTTCCTAAAGTTCTCATTGTTTGCATTCCTTCTTCATCTTTTATAACTTCTTCTGGTTTATTTCCATGTACCATATTCCAATATTGTGATGAAACAATTGGCATATTGCTAATACTAAAATATTTATTTATTTCATCTAAAGTTGCAGTTGCACCACCTCTTCTACAACTTGCAACAGCCGTACCTACCTTATTAGAAAATAATTTTCTTCTTCCATAAAATATTCTATCCATAAAAGATGACAACATACCTGAACTTGCTGCAAAATGTACTGGAGTTCCAAATACAAATCCATCTGTGCTTGGAACTTTTTCTAAGAATTCATTTACTTTATCATCCACAAAACATTTACCATTCTTTATACAACTTCCACAACCCATACAACCTGCAATTGGTTTTATACCTAGCCAAAACATTTCTGTCTCTATTCCATTTTTATTTAAAGCACCTTCTACCTCTTTCAAAGCAGTATATGTACAACCCTTTTCATGAGGACTACCATTTACCAATATAACTTTCATATCTTATCACTCCTTTAACTAATTAACCAAGGGGACGAACGCACCCCTCGGTCATTTTTTCTTTTATTATTATATTACTTTTCTAATATTTTGTATACTATATTTTAAAAATTATTTTTACCCATTGAGGTTAAAATTAACCAAAGAGTACGTCCCTTTAGCTAATTTTTGTCATAATCATCTAAAAAATGATGTTTTTCCCCACTTCTTTGACTTCTATATGATATTATAGTATCTAAATTAACATTTTGTGCACTTCTAAAAATATTCATATCTACTTTATCATACTTTTCTCTTAATTGTTTAATTAATTGTTTTGTTTCTTCTCTTTTAGAGCCTACCTCGTCTTCATTTATAGTAGAATATTGTGTAACTTTACATGCACATTGTATAAATTCTAAATTATGCTTTTCTTTCCAACTTATTATACTTGCTTCTTTTACATAGTATAATGGCCTGATTAGTTCCATTCCTGGATGAGATGTACTTTTTACTTTTGGCATCATTGTTTGCATTTGAGCTCCATAAAGCATTCCCATTAATATAGTTTCTATTACATCATCAAAATGATGCCCTAGTGCAATTTTATTACATCCAAGCTCTTTTGCCTTTTCATATAAATATCCTCTTCTCATTCTTGCACATACATAGCATGGATGATCTTGTATGTTCTCTACTGCATCAAAAATATTAGTTTCAAACATTGTAATTGGAATATTTAATAATTTAGCATTTGATATTACTTTTTGTTTATTAATTTCGTTATACCCTGGATTCATAGATAAAAATACTAAATCAAACTGCATTTTCCCATGCTTTTTTAATTCCTGAAGACATTTAGCTAATAACATAGAGTCTTTTCCCCCTGAAATGCATACTGCTATTTTGTCTCCATCTTGTATCATATCAAATTCTTGTATACTTTTTATAAATTTTGTCCATATTCTTTTTCTATGAGTTGTTATAATACTTCGTTCTATTTCTTTATATTCTTCCAATAGTTCAGTTCTCCTTTTTAGTTTTGTTTCTATTATATACTTTTCTTACAGCTTTTGCTAGCTGATCTGCACAAGATGTCCCTTTTGTTCCACAAATGATTCCACCTATTTTTTCTTCTATTTCTTCTACTGTCATTCCTTCTACAAGTCTAGGTACAGCTTGTAAATTTCCAGGACAACCTCCTTCTAAAAATTCAACTTTAGTTACTATATTCCCTTCTAAAGTAAATTTTATTTTTTTAGCACATGTATTCTCTGTTTCAATTATATATTCCATTATTTAACTCCTTCATTTTTTTAATTTATACCTTTTATATTAAAATTATTTAATAACATTATACCTCTTATATAATTTAGATATATTTTTTATTTAATTATTTGTATTTTCACATACATTAATCAATCCATCTATAAAATTTTTTGTTTGTATTTCATCTCCTGTAGAAAAGTTATTTGTTTTGAGAAAATATGAAAATTCTTCTGGTCCTTTTTCTGCAAGCTTCACATAACATAAATATAATAAGAGTACTGATTCTGGCATTTCTTTGCCTTTTTTATTTCCTACAATTTTTTTAGCTATGTTATAAATCTTATTTTCATTCTTTATAATATCTTCTTTCACTTCATTAATTGTTTTGTACCCTACAAACATAATAAATTGTACTGTTGAAGAATATAAATGACTATCTGCATAGAATTTTACTTTAAGTGTATTTGAAATATTATAAATTAAATCTCTATAATTTCGATTACTATTAGCAAATGTTTCTAATGAAATTTTGTCTATATAAACTTCTTCTTCTTCCTTAATTTTTATTTTTACCTCTTCTGCATACTGATCTATTTGATTCCTAATGTTAATAAATTCTTTATCTGCAGTTTCTAATAATCCTGCTAATCTATAAAAATCTCTTCTAATTTCTCTAGGTGTTTCAATATCATTTTTGTATCCTAAATCATGTTCAATTTCAGCCCAAGCATGTTGAAGTATAGATCTTATTTGAATTTCAACTTTATGATTGCAATTTCTATATTCTTGTAACTTTAATCTATCCTCTTTTAATTTTACTATATAATGTAAAGATAAATACCCAAATCTGTCAATATCAAGTGTCTCACGTTTATCTATCGAATTTTCTTTATCTACATCGAAGTTATCTTCAATTATTTTAGCAACCTTATCAATATCATCAGAATAATAAGTAATTACTCTAATTCCAATTATATCTGTTATATCTTCTAATTTATTATATTTATCTCCTTTTAGGTTGCACTTTTTTTCTAAACTTGACTCCTCTTTAATTCTACTATTAATTGTATGATATTTAATTTCTTCTGCATCTAATAACTCTTTTAATAATTCCTTTATTTTTTCTTCACAACTCATAAATTCTTGCTTTTGATCTCTATATTCTTTCAAAATATTGTTCTTTTTCATTTTTTCCATATAAGTTCTCCTATTTATAAACTAATATTTTTTGTATTATACTGGAAAATAGTTATTTTTTCAAGATTAAATGACAAAAAATAACAGATAAGTTATAAACAAATCTGCTATTTTTTTGGCTCGTTAACGATACTTATATACGAAAAATGAGCCTACTTTAAGTTTTCCGAATCTCAACTGTTAAAATTATATTAACATAACAAAATTAATATTGCAAGAGTATTTTTACATTTATTCAAACTATTTTTATACTGTTAGTCCAATAAAATCTATTAACAATCCTGAAACACAAGCAAATACTATAACATAAGCTAAATAAATTATAAAATTCTTAATTCCTAATACAATTTTTAATGCTCCTAAATTCGTTACTTTTTTATTCATTATAGTATAACTCCATTCTTCTAATATTTTGCGTTAACTATCTTAAGCAATTTTTCAAAGATTTTATATCAGTTTTTTTCCTTCTTCAAAAGCATTACCTACTTTATTTCCAACTTCATAATATCCATGTCCGTATGGATCATAAGCTATTATTCCCATTTCATCAAGTTTCAATGTTCCATCTTCATTTAGATATTTTTCTTCTGCAAGAAC
>CANQNU010000056.1 GCA_947625295.1 uncultured Clostridia bacterium
TTGCCGAACGGCACGATGTGGTGGTGTGAGAGGGGACGAAAATTTTATTTTATAAAATTTTCTACTCTACTCGATTGCAAAAATTAAAAGGTGGCTGACCTTTGCCACCTTTGGTATTTCTACCTTTTGTCGTTATCTTTTCCCCAATTCTTGCCTAAAAGCAATACTATGAGAAAAAAGATTAAATCGAACGCTGTCATATTGAGTTGCCCTCCTTTCCTAGATTTCCTCCAAAAAAGGATAGATTTATTATAATGCATATAACTTATTTCGTCAATTTATTTTTGTTGTATATTTTTATAGTTAATACATTTATAATTACATTCCAATAATCTTTATTTGTTAGTGTATAAAGTTATATATTTATATCTTTTGTGGTTACAATTCGTTAATATATATTTTGGCTATATACGATAACTTTTTGATAATTCTTGATAGATATATTTACATATCAAAAAATATTACGACGAAGAAACTTTAGATAGAGATTTCTTTGAACATATAGATTCTGAAGATTTAGAAACATTAGCCGATTTAATTATAGATGAGCAGAAAAATAAATGATAATTATACTACTAATTTAGTAGTCTTCTCTATTGGACAAATATCTATTATTGATGAAATTATAAAATATAAACAACTATTAGATAATGGTATTATAAACAGAATAAAAGATGAAAAATTAATGCTTAACTATGAATAAGTACAAATAGATATATATTGGAAACAACTGGAACAAGCATATATAAGAGGATTTATTGATAGCTTAAAAAATTTTTAATTAAAAAAATATAAAAAAGTCAAAATTTTACTATATATTATATAGGAGAAACAAAAAAGGTACAATTAAAACTGTATGGCAAGAGAAAAGACGAATAATAACATCTATAATGTAAAGGTAAACAAGTAAATAGTATGAAAAGGTAAAATAGGGAAATTAATGTTTTAGAGGAGGCGATATTATGGAAGAAAATAATACATAATCTCTTGTATATACAATAAAAGAATTAGCGAAGATATTAAAAGTTTCATTAAATATGGCATACACATTAACTAGAGCTAATAATTCTACTATATTTTTTTACATTTATTAGCAATTTCTTTATCACTATCTACTTTATGTCTATATTCTAGACTTATCTGTTCTAACCATTTATTAACTGTTCTATTGTAATTATCTTCTCTTTTTTCCTTTTACTTTGTTCGTTTTTCAACCTTTTGTCCATATATATCTACGTTTCTTATAAACTATATGATTTTAACACTTTCATTGACTTTGATAAAAAAGGCTATAATATATATTTAAGTTAAAGAGCATATAACCAATTTCATCAAAGTTATATTTCTTGACAGAAAAATAAAAAAACAAGTTTGTTTATTAGAGAACTACCAATTCCAAAAATTAAACATACTTGCAACCGTTTTTATATGTCTATTTATGCTTAAATATTATTAAGCTTATCCATTCAAGACTTATTTATTAAATAGTATACTATAAAAATACACTTCGTTAAGAAATATGAAACTATGTCAAAAAAGGAAAAGGAGGAATAAAAATGAGTCTTGAAAGAGATATTAAACAACAGATAAAAAAATATAGTAATGTGCAAAACTTAATGAAATATTTTACTGTTGATAAATTAAAAGAAGTTCATAATTCTATGAACGGAAATAAAGCCTCTGGTATCGATAACATGACTAAGTATAAATATAACACTAATCTTAATAGTAATTTACAAAACTTAGTTACTAGAATTAGAAAAGGCACTTATTATCCTCAGCCAGTAAATAGGGTAGAGATACTAAAGTCAAATGGCAAAATTAGACCTCTAGGTATTCCTTGCTATGAAGATAAATTAGTACAAGCCATTATATCAGAAATTTTAAATGCAATATATGAGCCTATATTTTTAGAATGTTCTAATGGTTATCGACCTAATAGAAGTTGTCATACAGCATTAAGTCAATTAAAAAATGCTATATACAATAATAATATAAAATATATCGTTGAAGCAGACATAGAGGGTTTCTTTAATAATATAGACCATCAGAAACTGTTAGAATTGCTTAAAATTAAGATTATCGACAAACATTTTATAAAATATATAAAAAGATTTCTTGAAAGTGGCATTATGATAAATGGAGAGTTTCATAAAACAGAAATAGGAACATCTCAAGGTCGGTCTTATATCTCCAATTTTAGCAAATGTATATCTTCATTATGTATTAGATATATGGTTTGAAGAAAGTATTAAAATTACAAATAATAATAACACTTTAATAAGATACTGCGATGATTTTATAACTTGCTTTGATAGTTATAAAGAGGCTGTATATTTCTATGACATTATTAAAGAAAGATTGTTACAATTTGGTCTTAAATTACAACAAGATAAAACTAGAATTATAAAATTCGACATAAATGATAATACATCAGATAGATTTACTTTTTTAGGTTTTAATATTTATTGCAAAAATAATATAGTAAATTATGTTACAACATTAGAGAAAACTGATAGAAAATGTAATGAAATAACAGAAAAAATTACAAAATCTATTGAAGAATGTATTTATAATTTAATTAAAACACTAAATCAATATTTAATGGGAAATGATAATTATTACGGACTTGTAACTAATAAAGAATTTGTCTATAACTTATACACGCATACAGTAAATGAATTACAAAATAAATTTGGTTGTAATTCTACTTTTATTAAATCTATTCTTGATACTACACTTGAGGATTATCCGATTAAAGAACCGATAAAATTAATTGATTTATAATTTTATCTATCAATTATAGTTTTATTGCTTTATGTGTATATTAGTTATTTATTGGAAACACATATTATATATGTATTATTTCATATATTGTTGGTTGTGTTTCTATTGTACCAGTATGCTCTATCGATGAGGAAAACTCGAAATGTATTTATTTTATGAACTGGCTATATTTTGGTACTATATAGCCTTGAAAAACATAAATAATATACAATTTCAAAAAAGGAAGGAGGTGTATGCCTTATAAATATTACTTATTTGAATATATTTGAAAGTTTAAATATAACAGCAGATGAATTTTTGCATTTATCTTATATTACTTATTCAAACTCGAATATCGCTATAAAAACTATTGGAGATGGAGATTTTATTTCTGCCACAGAGTTTTCTGATTTGTTGAAAGATATATTAAATTGCAATAAAATTACTCCTTATATTGTTAATAAACTACTCATAGATAAGGGTTTTCTTATTAAAAACATTGCTTTTAATAAAGAAGACTTAACTTCCAGCAAATATCTTCCTGTAAACGAAAAAGGATTATATTACAAAAAAATATACTTCAACAAAAGACCTTTTTATATATGGGATTACAAGATACTTTTTAATATATTTGATATAAACTTTCAAAAGGAATTAACCAAAGACTCTGCTAGGAATATTTGTAATATTATGAATAAATATATAGACATTAGTTTTGATGTTGATAATGTGTTTATTAATTTAATAAAGTTGCAATTATTACTATTTGCAGAAAGCAATTTTTATTGTGAAAAAGGCATATATGAAAATATTGATTCGCAAAACTTTAACTTCATTAAACCATTAATGCAAACATTATTATAATTATAAATATGGAAAAAGTACAAAAATAATATAAATAACAAATAATACAGAAATAATAATATATAATTTGTAATAATAAATAATTAGTAACAAACATACCAAAATTTTAACTCTTGCTTCTTCCATAAGTTAGGGAGGAAAATAAAATGAGAAATTTAAGCTATTTAAAATATATTGATACGATAAATAGTAAAGAAGAAACTTGTTATATAAAAATTCCAGAGGCTTGTAAATATACCAACATCGGTAGAAATACTATGTTAAAATTAGTAAAAATGAAAGATTTTCCTGCTTTAATATCTCCTAGAAAGATATTAATTGACAAAGAACAATTACCTATCTGGCTTTCAAAAAATTATGATCGTTATAACAAATTAAGTTAATTCTACTTGTTTTTTGATAGATTCAATTGTAAAATGTAAACAAATTTATTCTGATAACTTTTACCAATATGAATTTGTTTACTTCTTTACAACCAGAAAGGAGAAATAAATATTGGAAAAAGAAAGAACAAAAAAATATGAAGTTTCAATAACTTTAAAGAGCAATGGTTATTACATTGCTACAATTTCATTAAAAATTGGAGGTGAACCTGCAAAAAGAATTGAAAATAGTGGAACAACTGAAGAGTTAGCGTTATTAGGTCTTTTAAATAAAGTTATAGCTTACATAGATACAGCTTTTAGCAATGGATTAATTACTTGTAAATTTGATGATAGAGTTTCGCAAAGATTAGTTGATAGTGTCAATAAGACTGGTATATCAACACCAGAAATCTTGCAAAATACATTAATTATAGTAAATAAAATTAACAATATCAATGCACATATTATACAAAATATAAGTTTACAAACTAACATTTTGCCATTTCATCAACCATTAAATATTGCTAATATTAATACACCAATAATAAATAAAAATCTATCAAGTAATTACGAAAAGCCAAAATCTACAATAGAAAACAAAGTGATATTTGAAAATTTTGCTATGGAATGGATAAAATATAAATTTTCTTTATGTAATAAAACAGAAGATAATCCAAAGCCATTAAGTAAGAAAACTATTGACGGTTATTATAAAAGAATTATTGACATTATACTTCCTTATTGCAAAAAGAATAAAAAATTATATTTACATGAATTAACAGAGGACTTTATAATAGAATTATTAAAAAATGTTAAAGGTCAAACTTCAAAAAGACAGGTCTATATAATTTTAAATATGTTATTTAAGTATGCTATTAAAAACAAAAAAATTACAAAAAATCCATTAACGAATATTGACAAACCTGTTCAAGTTTCTAAAACAGAAATTGAAAAACTTAATGATTATATAGAACCAGATAGGCAAGATATATGGCTTGATTATTTTGAAAAAGAAAATACAGATATGTCTTTATTATTTGAAACTATGCTACTTACAGGTATTAGACCAGAAGAGGCTTGTGGCTTAAAATGGTCTGCTATGGATTTAGATAATAATGAGCTAATTATCAATAATGCTTATAAGGAGTTTATTGTATATGATGATGATATGAAACCTATAGGACATACAAGACATGATGATAAATTGAAAACACCTGAAAGTTATAGAAGCATACCATTACGTCCTAGATTAATGGAAGTATTACTAAAACATAAACAAGAACAAAAAGAATTATTTAAAAATTCACAAGCTATAAAAAGACATAATAGAAAATGGACTCTAAATGAGTATATGTTTTTAAGTAGGACATATCACCCCTATGTTTCAGATACTCTGTCTAGTGGTTTGCCAAAATTTTGTAGGAAATATAATTTAGAAAAAATGACACCTTATGGTTTAAGACACTCATTTGCTACTTTTTGCTCCGAACAGGGTATGGAACAAATTGTATTAATGAGATTAATGGGGCATACAGATTTTCAAACAACACAAAAATATTATATTAGAGTATCTCCTAAACGAAAAAAATTAGCAATGCAAAAGGCTTATAAAGATACATTTTTTGAAAGAAAAGTGGTATAAAAATACTTATATAAGAAAACTTATATAAGTATTGTTGATACAATTTACACAGTTTTAATTTCAACCTCCAAAGCTGTGAAATTAATTGAAATGGTGAGCCATCGGGGGTTCGAACCCCGGACTTTCAGATTAAGAGTCTGCTACTCTACCAGCTGAGTTAATGGCCCATATTATTATATTTTTTACATATAAAAATTGTGTAAAACTGTGTAAATGTTATTTTTAGTATATTTTTTGTATTGTTGCTTATTGCTTGTATATCAATGTTTTTAAGTTACTAGTTCATTTAGTACACTAATTGTTTAAGAGTCCGCTGCTCTACCAACTGAGCTAATAACGCATATTTAATTATTTATTATTAAAAATTTAATGCCACTTTTATATTCTATAAACTTTTTAATTAATAGTCCTTTACCAAATAAGCTAATAATCCCTTTACTAATATTTTCTTTAAACTTTTTTTATTATAGTATCTTTTTACTTTAATGTCAATAGTTATTATTTCAAAAAATCCCAAAATCAAAAGATTATGGGATTTTTTATATTATTGTTTTTAAGTTGTTACTTTATCACTATTTGTTGATGTTCCTTTGTTTTCACTATTTGTAGGTTTATTACTTGCTGGTGCATTATTTGTAGTTGTATTTTTAGTTTCTTTATCATTTGTTTGAGCTGGATTTTGTTGTGTACTAGGATTTTGTTGTTGCGGATTTGTATTAGTTTGATTTGGAACAGTAGTTGTATTATTTGCTCCTTTTGTACCTTTTACAACAATTCTATTCATTGCATCATAAGTATCCCTAGATAATAATGTTGTTGAAATCACTTTTCCATTTAACATTTTAGTAATATAAGTTTCTGTTTTTATTCCATTTGCCCCTTTTTGTTTTACTTTTTCTGTTCCTGCTGCTAAAGTATTATCCTCTACATATTTTGTAGTAAACGGTATAGATGCTATTGTTTTAGTGTTAAATGAAAATGTATATTCATTTTCTTCTTTTATACCATATATTGAAACTGTTGCAATTCCATTTTGCGCACTCGCAGATATTCTAATTGGATATTTTCTAGTATTTTTAAATTTAAAATCTGTCATTCCATAAACTACTGTTGCATCTCTACCAGCTGGTGCATATGATGTTACAAATTGATGATTTCTTCTTTCAACAATTTCTAGATTAGACATTAATACTGAATTATATAATGTAGAAGAAATTTGACATATTCCTCCTCCAATTCCATCTACTACTTCTCCATTTTCATATACTTTTGCATTTTTATAACCAGCTGATGCAGTTCTTGCTCCAAGTGTATTATTATATGAGAAAGTTTCTCCTACTAAAACTACTTTTCCATTAATCTTTTTACATGCAATGACTAAATTTGTAGTCCTATCTGTATCACTTGCATCATATCTTGTTGTATATGTTGCTAATTTATCTGGGAAAGCTTCTGATCCAATGTCATTAATTGTTATTTTTGGTTTTGTTATAATAAGTGGTATCTCATATTCTTCCTTTTCTTCTTGTAATATTACTTTTGCTGCTTCTACGTCAAAGTCTACTCCTTCAACTTCTGGATAGACTGTAAATGGCTCTTTCGTATAATATGCATCTTTTGCTTCTGTATAAATTTCTTCATGAATTTTATCAATATTTATTTCTTCTGGTTTTTTATTAATTACTGGGATTTCTATGTCATCTTCATTTGAATTAATATTATTCAAATTTTCTTTTACTTTATTTAATAATGCTTCTACATCAATAGAAACTCCTTCTTTTCCTTTTGTTACAATTAGTTTATCTTCTTCTCTAGAATAGCTTGATTCTATAATTACTCCTGGTAAATTAACTCCTATATCTTTTATTGATTGTTTAGCTACATCCTCATTTAAAGTCATATTTATATTTATATCTTTTTTACCAATAAGCGTAAATAAAATTTTATAGTTATTTACAAATATATTATTATCTCTACCTATCAAATAAGCTTCATCAACTGCTTTTTCTATATCATAGTTTACTTCCATTAGTGTAGGATTTAAAGAAGATTCATACTCTTGATATTTAACTCCAATTTCTTTTTTCTTCTTTTCTCCATATAATTGTTCAAGCTTCTCCATAGCTTCTTTTTTTGATAATCCTGATACATCCATTCCTTCTATATAAATTCCACTAATTATATCTTCATTATTAATATTTAATATAGAAAATATAGTAGATAGAATAAGTAATATCAATATAATCATAATTACTATTACTAAAGAAATTATCTTTTTGTTTTTGCTTTTACTATAATCAATTGATTTCATTTCTTTTTCAATTTTTTTTGTTTTTCCACTCATTTTATGAAATTTTTTATCTTCTATATTTTTTTTCTGATTTTCTTTTTTTAATTCATTATTTATACTTTCATTTTCTGAATTTTCTTCTAAAATAATCTCTTTCATAATATTTTCTCCCCATATAATATACTATATCTTTAATATAGCATAAAGCTAATTTTTTGACAAGATTTTTGCTTTTATATACAAATATTTTTATTAATATAATATGAATTAATAACTTTAATATTACATTACACTTTATATATTATAAATTTATACTTATAGTATTTTATTATAAACTAAAAATTATTATAAAAAAATTTAAGAATTTTGTATTTTTTTTAAAAAAATACTTGAACATTGTAAAATTTAATATTATAATGTTTCTAGCAAAAGATAAATAAGGAGAGATTTCAAATGGAATTAACAAAAAACATCTTTTTTAACACAGATAAATTAGTTGAAAATAGTAAAGTAAAAATATCATATACAGGAGAACTTTTTCAAAACTCTTCTGAAGAAGTTTCTATTCATTATGGTTTCGGACTTAATTGGGATGGCGTTAATGATATAAAAATGGAAAAAACAGATTTAGGATTTCAAGCAGAAATTGATTTAATTGAAGGAGATTCTTTTAATTTCTGTTTTAAAAATGAAAATGACATATGGGACAATAACAACGGACAAAATTATATCTTTCCATTAGAAAAAGTTCAACAAGAATTAATAGTATTAGATGATGAACCAGTTTCATTAGGATCTGCTAAAAAATTAAGACGTTCTTATTTATGGAGCAAAAAAATTAGATTAGCAGTATATAAAATTATTACTTATTTTCCAAAAATCATTTCAGGAAATTACTATAAGAAAAAAGTTTCTAATTCTGAAAATTAATAAATAAATCGAGTAGAGAATAAATAATTATTTTATTTATTCCCTCTCACACCACCGTACGTGCCGTTCGGCATACGGCG